>LKNC01000181.1 GCA_001564255.1 Natrialbaceae archaeon Tc-Br11_E2g1 | reverse complement strand
GGGACCCGACACGGAAACGCCGGTCGACGGTTCGGGGACCGATCGGTTGGGAGACGACGAGTACGGCCCCTCCCGGTCGGGCGCGAACTACGAGGACCGACCCCGGTGGGACGACCGAACGGGTGACCCACCCCGGAACGACTCCGACGACGACACGGGGGATCGACCATGAGTGGCCGACGTCGCCCGCCAGAACGCGGTATGAGACGCGTCGTGGTCCTCGCCGTCCTGGCGGTCGTGATAACGGGCGGCGTCGTGGGAGCGACCGCGGCCTCGAGTGATACGGGCCAGAACGGAACCGGGAACGGGGAGCTCGCGGCGACACAGGTCGGCTACTCGATCGACGACGTGACGGTGGCCGAAGGTGACGTCGCGACGATCGATGCAACCCTCTCCGATCCCGGCGGGAGCGCCACGATCGATGTTTTCGACGAGGGGGAGTCCTTCTACGAAGTGGCGATCGAGGTGACAGACGAAAACGACGACGGGACCGTCGAACTCGAGATGGACACCTATCGGGCCGGCGGCTGGGACGGCGCGGACCCCGAAGACGTCTTCGCCGGCGGCGACGGAACGACGGTGGAGACGGTCGACCGGACGAACCCACCGGAAGGCGACCCCCTTCCGGGGCAACTCCCCCAGGGAGGGTACGTTCTAGAACTGTTGACCGACGGGGACCTTCAGGACGCGAACACGCTGACAGTCGAGGAACGGCGAACGGAGGGGGCGAGCGTCCACGCTCTCCCGGAGGGCTCCGATCCGGAAACGGTAGACGAGCTCAGAAACGGGATGCTCGAGGTCGATTCGGTCGCGATGGACGATCGGGTCGTCGTAGAGATCGAAGCGACCGGACTCTACGCGTACCTCGAGGACACCTCGGATCTCGATCCGGGAACGGAGGGGCTCGCGCTTTCGGTCGAGGGAGAAGCCGATGCGTTCGGGAACGCCCCCGAGTTCGACGTCGAGAGTGGGGAGCTGTTCACGTCACCGGAGGACGGCGTCTTCTACGCCGTTCTCGACACCGACGGTGAAGACGTCGAAGTAGACGAGGAGTACGAAGCCGAGTTCACGATCGACGACGACAACCCCTACGTCGACGACGACGAGACTGTTCGAGCGTCCTTCGAACTCGAGGAACGGACCCTCGAGTTCGATCCGTCGTCGCCGGAACTCGGCTCGGAACCGAACGCACACCTCACGGGGGAGAGTTCGATGCTTCCCGGAACCGAGATCACCGTCACTGCCGACAGCCACCCCCACGTCGTCAACGAACGGGAAGATACCGAGATCCGAAACGACGGGACCTTCGAGGTCGCGTTCGACACGTCCGAACTCGAGGCCGGCGACGAGATCGAACTCGAGGTCGTCTCCGACGGCGAAACGGTCGAGGAAACGGTGGCGACCGTCGTCGAGGAGGCGAGCGCGGAGATCGAGCTCCGCGACCTCGAGTATCCGGCCGAGATCGAGGCGGGGGAGACCCACACGGCCACGATCGTCCTCGAGAACTCCGGAGAGGAGGCGGGCGAAGCGGTCGTCTTCGTCGGTCACGACGGCGCGGTAACCGAGGATGTCGCGACGGTCGAACCCGGGGACACGACCGCCGTCGAGTCGGCGTTCGTGTTCGAGGAGCCGGGGACGTCCGAACTCGTCGTCGTCGTCGACGGGCCGGACGTCGAGACCACGGAACGGTTCGAGGAGATCGAGGTAACCGAAAGCGACGTCGACGCCGCCGAGGTCACCGTCGAGTCGATCGACGTCCCCGCCGAGGTAGCGGCCGGCGAAACCCATCGGGCGACGGTCGTCCTCGGGAATGACGGTGACGCTTCCGGGTACGCTATGGTCGACGCGTTCGTCGACGGGCAGTACGTCGACGGGCGGGACGTCGAAGTCGACCCGGGCGGCGTCTCGGAGGTCGACCTCGAGTACGTCCCCGACGACCCCGGGACCGACGACTACCTCGTCGTAGTCGGCTCGGATAGCGAATACACCGAAGAGACGCAGACGGTCGAGGTCCTCGAAGTGGATGAAGCCGGCGCGGACATCTCCGTCGACTCAATGGATATCCCCGGGGAGGTCCGTACAGGAGAGACCCATCGAACGACCGTCGTCCTCGAGAACCACGGTGACTCGTCGGGCGAAGCCGTCGTCGAGGCGTTCGCCGACGGCCAACCAGCCGACGACGGAACCGTCACCGTCGAACCCGGTTCGGTCAGTGAGGTCGACCTCGAGTACGTCCCCGACGACCCCGGGACCGACGACTACGTCCTCATAGTCGACGGTCCCGACGTCGACGACACCGACGAGTTTCGGGCGATCGAGGTCCTCGACGGGCCCGACGTGGGTATCGAGGACGTCGACCATCCGGACGAGATTCCCGAAGACGGCGGTCCGATATCGACCGTCACCGTCGAGAACGAAGGCGATGTGGTCGACCTCGAGGCGAATATGTCGATCGACGGTGAGCGAGTCGACGGAACGGACCTCACCCTCGAGGCCGACGAGACGCGCGACGTCGAACTCGAGGGGCCGGACGACCTCGAACCCGGGGAGTACGAGTACGAGGTCGCCGTCGGCGGCGAACGGGAAAGCGAGGACGTGACACTCGAAGCGGGCGACGCGGACGACGGTGACGCCGGCGGGGACGGGACCGAACAGACCGTCGCCTTCGGTCAGGACGTCGACTCCCAGCCCGGGTTCACCGTCGGGGCCGCCGTCCTCGCGCTGGCACTCGTCGTGCTCGTCCGACGCCTCGAGTGAGCCGAAATCGGCCGGATCAGGCGTCGGCGCGTTCGAACCCCTCGAGGACGCCCTGGCCGTCGGTGTTGCCGATGTCGGGGAGGGTCACCCGCTCCGGATGGGGCATCAACACGGCGACGGTTTCGCGGTCGCCGAGGACCCCGGCGACGTTGTGTTTCGAGCCGTTCGGGTTGGCCTCGTCGGTGAGTTCGCCGTCTTCGGTACAGTACCGAAAGAGGATCCGGCCGTCGTCCTCGAGTTCCTCGAGACGCTCGTCTGTGATCTCGTAGCGGCCCTCGCCGTGGGCGATCGGCACTTCGATCACGTCGCCTTCCTCGTAGCGTTCGGTCCAGGGCGTATCGGCGCGTTCGACCCGCAGGTAGACGGGTTCACACTGGAACCGGGCGCTCTCGTTGGTCGTGAACGCGCCCTCGGTCAGCCCGGACTCACAGCCGACCTGTGCGCCGTTACAGACCCCGAGGATCGGAACGCCCTCGCCGGCGGCCTCACGGACCTCGTCCATGATCGGCGACTGGGCGGCCATCGCGCCGGCACGGAGGTAGTCCCCGTAGGAGAACCCGCCGGGGAGCATGATCCCGGTCGTCCCGTCGGGCAGGCCGTCCTCGTGCCAGACGATCTCGGCGTCGATCTCCAAGTGCTCGAGGGCGCGTTCTGCGTCGCGGTCGCAGTTCGAGCCGCCAAAACGGACGATCGCGACCGTCACAGTCCCCACCCCCCGGTGTCGGGGCCGACGGTCGCGATCAGTGTGTATGAGACCGTCATCTATCTCTCGTCGACCTCCACGTCGTAGTCGTGGATCGTCGGGTTCGCAAGCAGGCGCTGTGCCATCTCGTCGACGCGCTCTGTCGCCTCCCCAGCGTCCTCGGCCTCGAGGTCGATCTCGAAGCGATCCGCCGAACGCAGGTCCTCGAGGTCGAACCCGAGGCGCTCTAACGCACGCCGGGTCGTCTCCGCCTCGGGGTCTAACACGCCGTGTTTGAGTCGAATAGTTACCGTCGCGGTGTAGGCAGTCATTAGATGGAAGCCCGTAACCGTGCTCAAAAACGCTTTCGGGTTGACGCCGTGATACACGTTCGTGGATATCCTCCGGCCTATCTCGGGTCGGCTCCCGTCCCGGCCCGAGTCGACCGTCACCCGCCCACGGGACTCCCTAGATTTACGTCCCCCGAACTGTTTGCTACGGGCGGTCATGGATTCGCTTCGAACGGGGTTGAGTTACGGGGACGTGTTGCTCGTACCACAGCGATCGCCGGTCGACAGCCGCGAGGAGGTCGATCTCTCGACACAGCTCACGCCGGGGATCGACCTCCCGACGCCGTTGGTCTCGGCGGCGATGGACACGGTGACGGAAGCCGACCTCGCGGTCGCGTTAGGCGAGGCGGGTGGCTTCGGGACGATCCACCGGTTTCTCACCGTCGACGAGCAGTGTCGGGCGGTCGAACGCGTCGCCGACGCCGGCGTTCCAGTCGGCGCTGCCCTCGGCATCGACGAGGACTACGTCGCTCGAGCGGGCGCGGTCCTCGAGGCCGGCGCGAGTGCCGTCGTCGTCGACGTCGCCCACGGCCATCTAGAGAGGGCGCTCGAGGCGGTCTCGGAGATCCGGACGGAGTACCCCGACGCCTCCCTCGTGGCGGGCAACGTCGCCACGCCCGAGGGCGTTCGTGACCTCTCCGACGCCGGCGCGGACTGTGTGAAAGTCGGGATCGGGCCGGGGTCACACTGTACGACCCGGAAGGTCGCCGGGGCGGGCGTCCCGCAGTTGACGGCCGTCGACGACTGTGCGGAGGTCGCCCACGACCTGGGGGTTACGGTCATCGCAGACGGCGGCATCCGGACCTCCGGCGACGCCGTCAAGGCGTTGATGGCCGGGGCGGACACGGTGATGATGGGGAGTCTCTTCGCGGGAACCGAGGAAGCGCCGAGTGAGATCGTCGAGATCGACGGCGTCCGCTACAAACGCTCACGTGGGATGGCGACGACGGCCGCGGCCGAAAAGCGCCCGGACAAAGAGGGGGACGTCCGCGCCGACGAGGGCGTGGAAGGGCTGACCCCCTACAAGGGCCCCGTAGCGGACGTCGCCGAGGAGTTCTGTGCGGGGATCGCCTCCGGACTCTCCTACTGTGGCGGACACACCATCGAGGCTGCACGGGACAAAGCCGAGTTCATCCGGGTCGCACCGAGCGCGAAAGAACGCGAGGGCGCCCACACCGACCAGGAGTGGGAGACGGTCACCGTCGACAGCACCGAACGGGCTCGAGTCGACGACTGATACGGTCTGTTGTGATTCGTTCCCGGTGATCGTCGCCCGGTTCGAGTGCGATCGAGTGTAAACCGGTTTGTCCAGTAGTCTCAGTCGACGGGGTCGGTCTCACCGTCGGGGCTCTCCGCTGGCCCGTCGGGGGTCCGTTTCCCTCCCTCGAGCACCGACTCTTTCCACGTCCCCAGCCGGAACCAGACGACGCCGACGACGAAAGAGAGGGTCGCCCCGACCGCGAACGCCCACCAGATGCCGGCCACCCCGAGGTCGATCGCGCCGACGGTCGAAAGCGTGATCGCAGTCCCCGGGACCGTCACGGCGGTAAAGGCGAGCACGAGCGCGACGGGGACCCGGAAGACCCACCGCGAGAGCAAAGAGAGGACCATCGCTTCCCGGGTGTTCCCGGCCCCGCGGAAGGCCCCCTGGAGGACCATCACGCCGGCAAAGAGCGCCCAGGCGGGTGTGGTGATCCGCAGGAAACGGACGCCCTCGGCGATCACCTCCGGGTCGCCGGTGAAGATCGCGATCGACTGGGCGGGGAAGGCGAAGACGATCCCCGCCACGAGGAAGATGGCGGCCATCGTGCCCGCTGTCGCGACTCGAGCGACGGATTCGGCCCGGGCGGGGATCCCCGCGCCGAGGTTCTGGCCGACGCCGGTCGCGGTCGCCTGGCCGACGGCCGCGGCGACGGTCCAGGTGACCGACATCAGTCTGATGCCGATGCCGTAGGCGGCGGTCGGCGCGGCACCGAAACGGGCGACGAAACCGGCCATCGCGACGGAAGCGAAACTGCGCGCCCAGCCGTCCAGCGTCGCCGGATAGCCGATCGAGACGAGCCGACGCTGGACCTCGAGGTCGGGCCGGAG
>LKNC01000180.1 GCA_001564255.1 Natrialbaceae archaeon Tc-Br11_E2g1 | reverse complement strand
GGACGCCACGGTGGTACTCGAGGAGGTCCCGGTTGTGCCCGATCGCACGGTAGATGTTCCGCGCGGGCGTGTCGGGTGCCAGTTCGTGGACGTGTGGATACGACTCGAGGTCGACGGACTCCTCGAGGTGGGTTCGAACGAGATCTCTGTCTTCCTCCGGGAGCGATTCCGGATCGATCAGTGGAACGCGGCTCATCGGTATCCGGTAGGCGGTCCCGTGACATAGCGGTACGTGTTTCGGCGACGGGTACCGTCCCGGATGAACCCACAGCGATAGTCCGGCCGTCCACGGTCCCGGCGCGATTGATGATGAAACCGTCATAGAGGTGGTGTCAGCCACGGTGAATTATTCACGACAGTTATATTCATGCTGGAGACGTACGTGAACGAACAGCACGAAGCGGGAGCGCTTCACTCGAAGAGTTCCGAACCCCTCACCCCAAATTCCGAGAGTGAATTATAGAAAACAATGCTTGGGGCGCCGGTTAGATAGTTCACCTATTGTCTATAAAAATTCACTAACGAATAGAAGGCTTTATCATTGGTTAGCACAGTCTTTCTACCGCAATGCGTGAAAATAGTTCACACAGACGTACGTTTCTAGCCGCAACTGGGGCTTCTATGCTCGGTGCCCTCGCCGGATGTATCGGCGGTGGTGAAGGCGACGGCGACTTCCCTTCTCAGAATCTGCGGTGGATTGTGCCCTATGGACCGGAATCGAACTCGAACGCGGATGCACAGACCTACTCGTCAGCATTCGAGGACATTCTCGATGTCTCTGTCGAAGTGGCAAACATCCAGGGTGCGGGTGGGATGGCTGGCCTCGGCGATCTCCACCAGGCCGAGGGAGGATACAGCATTTCGATGGGATACACCCCGAGCAACCAACTTACGTGGCTCTCCGAAGAGCCTGGCTGGGACATCGGCGAACTGCGTGGCGTCGGTCGGTTCTCCCATTACGCCGTGGGGATGATCGCGAACCCCGACTACGAGATTGAATCGTACCAGGATCTCTTCGATCGAAGCCAAGACGGCGAGTTCGACACTATGGGAGGCCTCGGACTCGGACACACGTGGCACGTCATCGGCGTCCTGCTCCGTGAAGAAGAAAATCTCGAGTGGGATTCGTGGGCCAGTTACGATAACGCAGGCGAAATCGTCCAGGCCGTTACTGGTGACGAGGTTCCCCTCGCGTTCGTCTCCGAAGACAACGCAATCCCGAGTCACGAAGAAGGCGATCTGGACTACCTCGGGCCACTGACGACCGAACCAACGGAGATCACTCCCGACGACGTCGAGACGTGGTCCGACGTGAGTGACAACGATTACGACTACCTGACGTCCGTTACCAGCGATGTCTTCGCGCCCCCCGAGACGACTGACGAACAGATCGACGTCCTCGAGGAGACGCTCGAAGAAGCGATGGAGACCGACGGGGTTCAGAACTACCACGACGACCAGGTGCAGATTTTGGCCTTCGATGGCGCAGACGCGGTCGACAACGACATGGAGCAGGTCCTCACCGAGGTTCCCGACCAGCTGCCAATGGACGAACTGCAGTAGGGCAACTCCAGCCGAGTACTACCCCCGGTGGACGGGGGCTATTTGCAGATTGTGTATATTCATCGAAACAATGTCCAAGAAAAGACAATTGACGCGAATGATTGCGGTGATTGCGACATGATACAGGCGGTCGAAAAGCGACTCGGCCTCGAGGGTGGGGAGATCGGATTACTGGCGGCGATGTGGCTCTTTTCGGCTACGCTGCTGGTCGCCTCGTTTTCATACGACGGGTACACCGCGTACTTTCCCCAGTTCTTCGCAGCGCTCGTTATCATCGGGACGACGATGCTCCTGTTTCGGAACTATCTCCCAGAGCCATTATACAGTTTCACTGCCGAATCCGTTACCGTCCTCGATGAGGGGGACGTCAGCGACGAGGTACTGGAAGGGGAAACCAACATCGACGACGGGATGACCGCTGAAAGCGACACTGATCGGGGTTTACCGCTCGAGTTGACCGGGATGATCGGGGGCTACCTCGTCCTGTCTTTCTTCATTGGGATTCTGTGGGCGACACCGGTATTCGTCGGTCTATACTCGCACCGACAGGACCACCCGTTACGGCTGACCCTCCTGTTAATCGCGCTGACCTTCGGATTGGTGTTACTGTTCCTGTTCATGGTCAACATCCCGGCTGACGTCGGGTACATCCACGAGATGTTGGGGGTAGCATGATCGAAACTGGTGCAATCTTCGAGGCACTGTCGACAGTGCTGACGCCGTACATGATGCTTTGGCTCGTCACGGGCGTCGTGATCGGAATCGTTGTCGGGGCTATTCCCGGTGTCGGATCAGTGCTCGGGATGTCGATCGTCCTCCCTCTCACCATCCCGTTCGGCGGTACTGAAGCGAACATCTTGCTTATCAGCATCTTCAGTGGTGCGATGTACGGTTCGAGCATCTCGGCGATTATCCTGCGTGTCCCCGGGACTGCCGCCGCAGCGGCGACATTGCTGGACGGCTATCCGATCACGGAGCGGGGTGAGCCGCGGTATGCTCTCGCTCTTTCGGCCGTCTCGTCCGCACTGGGGGGCTCGTTGACGATGATCCTGCTGTTCCTGCTGATCCCGTTCCTGACGCCCCTCGTTCTTCTGTTTGGCTCGCCGCAGATTTTCCTCGTCTCGATTTTCGGCATCCTGATGATCGGGATGATCGCCTCTCAGGGCTCGTTCGTCAAGGGATTCACAGCCGGGATGTTCGGCATCCTTATCATGACGATCGGTCTCGCGCCGGCGACGCCCGGCACGCGATTCACGCTCGACTCGATGCTGCTGTACAACGGATTGGACTTCGTCGTGATCCTCATCGGTATGTTCGCGATCGGCGAAATGCTTCGCGCGAGCGACGTCAAGGCAACCGACCTCACAGACGTCACGAACGGAGGGAGCGTCTTCGAGGGCATCAGGACGAGCATCAAGAACTACTACCTGCTGATCAAGTCCGGCCTCATCGGGATGGGGATCGGCGCCATCCCCGGGGCTGGCTCTTCGGCGTCGAACTTCTTCTCGTACGCGGAAGCAGTCCGGAGTTCGTCCAACCCAGAGGAGTTCGGGACCGGCAAAGCGGAAGGGGTGATCGCCGCTGAGGCGTCGAACAACGGGACCGTCGCTGGATCGATAATGCCGGTGATCGCCTTTGGCGTCCCCGGCAGTGCCGCCACTGCCGTCCTGCTGGCAGGGTTTATTCTCCACGGTATCACGCCCGGACCGGACCTGTTCGGCGACCAGTTAGATTTTACCTACTCGCTGATCTTCGCGCTGTTGCTCGGTAACGTGTTGATCCTCTTTGCCGGGCTCACGATCGTCCCATACGTCGGTCAGTACATTTCCAACCTCCGGATGGACGTAATCATCCCCGTGGTCGTCGTTCTGTCGACGATCGGCGCTTACACGATGCGAACGAACTGGATCGACCTCCTGACAATCTTCGTGTTCGGCGTCATGGCATACTACATGTACCGGTACGATTACTCCGTTATCGCGATGGTCATCGGCGCAGTGCTGGCGTCGGTTATCGAGGTGAATCTCAACCGGACGCTTGTGCTCGGCGACTGGTCCCCGATTATCTTCCTCGAGTCGCCCGTCTCGATCGCGATCATCGTCATCATGGGATCGTTCATCCTGCTCCCGTTCCTGCAAAACCGGTCATAGCCATCCACATCCAGTTCGAAATCGCTGTTGCCCGCCAATTACCGACCGAACGGTACGTCGATCGACCGTCCATCGTCGACTCGTGTCCCATGATAGCGAACACCTATGCGTGTGGGCTTCGAGTGTTCGATTGCAATGGCAGTCTACGGACGCGACAAAAAAGAGCCGTCGCTGGAATCACTTACCAAAGGCGAGCGCGGCGTCGACTGGAGCGCCCAGATCGACTTCGAGTCGATGCGGGAGTACAAGAAAGACCGAACGGTAGCGCAACTGAAAGAGCGGAACCTGGGTGCCGTTCTGACGTTCCGGGCTCCAAACATCCGGTACGTGACGAGCACGTACATGAGTTCCCTGAACAGCGGCGTCGGCGGAATCTCGTATTCGATGCTCACTGACGACGGCTACCGGGTCCACTGGACGTCCGCCGACCGTGCGTATCACAACCGCCGGGAGGCGCCGTGGATCGACGATGTCCGCAACTCGAGCCCCGGAACGGGCGCGGTCCCTGACGCCGTCTACGTCGATTCCGCAGCATCGTATCTACGGGAGAAACAGGCCGACGACATCGCGGCAGCGATCGAAGAACTCGGACTCTCCGATGAGGTGATCGGTCTGGACGCAGCCGTACCGGAACTGCGGGCAGAACTCGAGGCGCGCGGAATCGAGTGTTCAGAGGCGGGTGCCGATGCGCTCCAGCAGGCTCGGTTGATCAAATGTCAGGAAGAGATCCAGTGTCTCCGAACAGTGGCCTCGATCGTCGACGGTGGCTTCAAGGCTCTCAAAGAGAGTCTCGAAACCGGCGTCCGAGAGAACGAGGTGTGGGCGAACGTCACCGAGTATCTCAACAGGCAGGGTGCAGACGTCGGCGGCGGTTATCTCGCATCGGGGCCCAGAACCTGGCCGAAACCACACGGGAACATTACCGATCGACGGATCCGACCGGGCGACATAGTCATTTCCGACATCTACAGTACCAGCTTCATGGGATACAACAGCTGCTACTACCGAACCTTCAGCGTCGGCGACCCCTCGGAGGGGGCCAAGAACGCCTACGACCAGGCCTACACATGGCTGTACGACGCGATCGAGGCAATCGAGCCGGGCGTGACGACCGATGAGGTGGTCGCTCACTTCCCCGACGAAGCGGAAATCTGGTGTGACCATGGTGTCGAGAACGACTGGGAGACGTCGACGAACAACTGGGCACACGGAATCGGCCTCTCGCTGTACGAGCCACCCTTCGCGTGGCGACCCGTTTCACAGGACCATCCGATGGAACTCGAGGAGGGAATGACGTTCGCGATCGAAACGCAGGCGGGGATCGGCGACGGACAAGGGGTCCGAATCGAAGAAATGTGCGTCGTCGTCGGCGACGGCGTCGAGGTGCTGAGCCAATGGCCGAGCGACGAGATCACTGTTTGTGATATCTGATATTTCTGCGAGCCGGTCGATTACCGCGGAAGGTACGTCCCCGTTCCGGGATCAGAACGGATTTCCCCGTCTTCAACGGCGAGTTCGCCTCTGACGAAGGTATGGGTCGGCAATCCAGTCAGTTCACGCCCGTGCAACGAGGACCAGCGCGGTTCCATAGTACGGTAGAAGTCGTCGTCGACCGTCGTCGGTTTGTTGAGGTCCGCGATCACGAGGTCCGCGTCCGCTCCTTCGACGATCGCACCCTTTCGCGGGTAGAGACCGAACAGTTTCGCGGTGTTCGTCGCAGCGAGATCCGCGACGTCGGTCAGCGAAATGCGGCCCTTGTTGACACCCTCGCTGAGGAGTACGGGGAGGAGGTATCCCATCCCGGGGCGACCGACCCGCGGCGATTCCCAGATGTCGCCGAACCGGTCGATCTCGTCCCGGGCGACGTCCCCGGCCAGCGAAGACGGGCCGTGGTCGGTTCCGACGTGGGTCAACGCCCCCGATCTAACCCCTTCCCAGAGTCGTCGCTGGTGCTCCGGGCCACGGATGGGCGGAGACACCTTTCCAAAGACCCCGATCTCCTGGTCGGTGTTGTGTGCCAGGAACGCCGCGAGCGTCTCGCCGTGGATCGGAACGCCGTCTGCTCTGTAGTCGCTGATGACGTCGACACTTTCGGCCGCACTCACGTGAACGACGTACGCCCGGCCGCCAGTGTCTCGGGCAAGTCGTGCAATCTGATCTACCTGCATCGTCTCGCTGAT
>LKNC01000179.1 GCA_001564255.1 Natrialbaceae archaeon Tc-Br11_E2g1 | reverse complement strand
CTGACCGCCCAGAGCGTCCATGTAGGCCGATGGTCGCGGTCATCGTGACAGACCATACTACAACCACCACGAAGAAAAATAGTCGCCAACCATACTGAAAGTGGTCGGTGAATCAGTACTAACTACTCCTACATCTTACTGGATTTCGTAACAGTTACACAACCCATAATCGTTCTTCCGGCCCGGACTGTACGTATGGTTGATAGTTACTCGAGGCTGTACCGGCCGCGACCGCCTCGCCGGCCGACGGGAGACACATCGGTCGGTGATCGAAATACTGGCGGCGAAAATCCGCCGGGAGTTTCGTCCCGTCAGTATCAGACGAACTCGAGGTCGCCGCGTTCGACCACTTCGCCGAAGAGCCAGTCGGCGTGCTCTAAGGCGTACTCGCGGTGGCCCTCGTCGATGTACCCCACACAGTCGGAGAGGAGGATCGGCCGGTAATCGCGCAGGCCGGCGCTGCCGGCGGTGTGGAGGACACAGACGTTCGCGAGCGTGCCACAGAAGACGAGGTCTTTGATCCCCCGTGCGGAGAGCCAGCCGTCGAGTTCGGTGCCCTGGAAGGCGTCGTACGTGTGTTTCTCGACGACGTGATCGTCCTCGCGGACCTCGAGGCCGTCGACGATTTCTGCCTCCCACGACCCCTCGAGGACGTGTTCGCCCCAGCGATCGAACTCGTCGTAGTAGTGGGCGTCCTCGAACTGCTCGGGTGGGTGGACGTCACGGGTGAACACGACCTGAATGTCGGCCACTCGAGTGCGTTCTATGAGGTCGGCGATCGGGTCGATCACGTCCTCGCTTGCGGGGGCATACAACGCGCCGTCGGGGTGACAGAAGCCGTTTTGGGCGTCCACGACGACGACCGCGGTGGAATCCGACTCGAGGTTCATACCTGAGTGTACGGCCAGCGGGTAAAAAACGTCAGCGTCACAGAGGCTTTATTTCCGATCAGTTAGAATACGAATTACGAACGAAATGAGCCGCATACACACAGTGGTCCTCGCGGTGTTGGTCGTGAGTTCACTCGCGGCGACGCCCCTCGCCGCGGCGGGTGTCGGCGAAGGAACCACCGCCGATGTCCGTTCGGACGCGCCGACGGCCGGAGAGCTCACGTACGTCGGGGAAGACGACGATCCGAGCACCGAGGGGACGATCGGCTACGTCGAAGGTGTCCGCTACGACGACGACCTCCCCGTCGACGACCGTGAGGACGCCGTCGTTCCCGACGACGACCTCGAGGCGGTCGTCCACCGATCGATGGCCCGCGTCGAGGTCATCCGCGAACTCACCTTCGAGGCGGCCGTCCCCGTCGAGGTCATCACCCGAGAGGAGTTCGCGGCCGAGAGCGCCGGCGAGTTCGAGGCGTTCGGCGACGACGAACGCCAGTTCGAGAACGTTCGCCTCGAGGCGCTGTTCATGGTCGATCGGGAGACCGATGCGGTCGAGGCTTACGAGACCCTCTACGGCGACGCCGTCGCCGGCTACTACGACATCGAAGCCGAGGAGATCGTCCTCGTCTCGGAGGACACGGCGAACCCCGAACTCGACGAGGTGACCCTGGGTCACGAACTCCTGCATGCCCTCCAGGACCAGCAGTTCGGGCTGGGGACCTACGAGCGGGAGACGACGAACCAGGACCACGCCGCACTCGGGCTCATCGAGGGTGACGCGGTCTGGGTCGACACCCGATACGAGGCGTACTGTGAACACGGGTGGGACTGTACCCTCCCCGAAACCGAACCCGACCCGCCCGCGGAGATAAACGTCGGGATCTCCCTGTCGATGTTCCAGCCGTACAACGACGGGCCGGATTACGTAGAGGCGACCCTGAGAGACGGCGGCTGGGACGCCGTCGACGCCGTCTACGGCGACCCACCGGCGAGCAGTTCGGAAGTCATCCGTCCTGGCGAGGATCGCGAACCGGTCGAGATCGACCTCGAGGACGCCTCGAGTGCGGAGTGGGACCGCATCGAACGGGCGGGTGCCCCCGACCACGACACCTTCGGCGAGGCGGGCCTCGCGTCGATGTTCATGGCACAGACACTCGAGACCGGCGAGTCGATCGGCCTCTCCCGGATCGACGTCTTCGACGGGTTCACCTCGTACAACTACGACCACGACGTGACCGACGGCTGGGCCGGCGACGAGTTCGCCGCCTACACCACAGGCGAGGAAACGGCCTTCGTCTGGCAAAGCGAGTGGACGGACGAGGCGGAAGCCGAGACCTTCGGGGAGGGGTACCGGGAGATCCTCGAGCATCACGGCAACGCAGACGGTGACGCTGGCGTGTTCGTGATCGAGGAGACGTTCCCCGGTGCCTACTACATAGAACAGGACGGGGAAACGGTAACCGTCGTCCGTGCCCCCTCGGTCGACGACCTGTCCGACGTCCACGACGGCGTCGACGTGATAGAACGCGATGACGGGACTGGCGACGAGGCCGACGACGGGACTGGCGACGAGGCCGACGACGGGACTGACGACGAGGCCGACGACGGGACTGGCGACGAGGCCGACGACGGGACTGGCGACGAAACCGACGGCGAAGTCGACGACATCCCCGGTTTCGGTGTTCCGGCAGCCCTCGCTGCACTGCTCGCGCTGGCTGCGATCCGGCGACTGGCCTGATACTACTGGACAAACCGATTTACACCCGATCGCACTCGAACGGCCGTCACCGTCGGCGACGGCCGACAGCGAGGGACGGCCGACCTCGATTTTTTGACCGTGGACCACAAAGGAGTGGACGAATGCAGGCCACCCGAACGCTTCTCGTCCTGACGCTCCTGGCGCTGGTCGCCGTCTCGCTTCCCGTCGCCGGCGTCGCCGCCACGACGGGGCCGACACAGTCGTCGACCGACGACCGACAGGTCACGGACCAGTCCGCCAACGGGACCCCGACTGAGGAGCCGACCACGAACGGAACGATCGGCTACGTCGAGGGCTACTGGTACGACGACGAGTTGCCCGTCGACAACCGCAGCGACGCCGTCGTCCCCGAGGACGACCTCGAGGCCGTCGTCTATCGCTCGATGGCCCGCGTGGAGGTCATCCGCGAACTCACCTTCGAGGCGGCCGTCCCCGTCGAGGTCATCACCCGCGAGCAGTTCCAGGCGGAAAACGACGACCTGTTCGTCGACGTCGAAGGCGAGGAGCTGTTCCAGAACGTTCGCTACGAGACGCTGTTTATGATCGATCGGGAGAGCGATGCGATCGAGGAGTACGAACGCCTCTACGGCGGGTCGGTCGCCGGCTACTACGATCCCGAGACCGACGAGGTCGTCGTCGTCACAGAAGACGGTGAGAACCCCGAACTCGACGAGATCACCCTCGGTCACGAACTGCTCCACGCCCTGCAAGACCAGCACTTCGACCTCACGGAGTACGACGCCGAGACCCTGGACCAGCGCAGCGGCGAACTCGGGTTGATCGAGGGCGACGCCGTCTGGGTCGAGGAGGAATACGAGAGCCGGTGTGGGCTCGAGTGGGCCTGTCTAGAGCCCGCCGGTGGCGGAACGGACTCGACAGAGCCCAACTGGGGGCTGTTCCTGACGACCTTCCAGCCGTACAGCGATGGGCCGGGATACGTCGACTACCTCCTCGGGGAGGGCGGCTGGGAGGCCGTAAACGACGCCTACGACGACCCACCCGAAAGCTCCTCGGAGGTGATCCGCCCCGGTGACGACCGCGAACCGGTCGAGATCGTTCACGAGGACACCTCCGAGGAGCGCTGGGAGCGTCTCGAACTCGAGGCCGGGCCGGCGTCCGCCTCCTTCGGTGAGGTCGGGATGGCCTCGATGTTCGCCGCGCCGGCACTCGACGACCGCGAACCGATCGTCCCCCGCGGGGAGCTGGTCGACGCCGCGGGCTCGTACAACTACGACTACGAGTACACCGACGGCTGGGCCGGGGACAAACTCGTCGTCTACGCGACCGACGAGCGGACGATAGCTGAGACCGGTTACGTCTGGCACACCGAGTGGACAACGGACGACGACGCCGGGGAGTTCCTCGAGGGCTATCTCGAGGCCCTCGAGATCCACGATGCCGAGACCGTCGACGGCCACGAGGACACGGTCGTGATCGAGGAGGCGTTCCCCGGTGCCTACTACATCGACCGGGACGGTGAGGCGGTGACGATCGTTCGCGCACCGACGGTCGAGGAGCTCCCGGAAATCTACGACGGGGCCGCACCCGAGGGGGAGGATACTCTCGTCCCCTTCGCGGCCGACGACGGTCTCCCCGGCTTCGGCGTCGCCGCAACCGCCCTCGCGGTCGTGATCGTCGGCGCGATGGTTCACCGTCGGTATTGGTACTCGGGTTCGCTCCGTTGACACCGTCGGATGCGCCGGCTTCCGCTCCTCGTCCTCTCCGGGTAGACGGGACCCATTCCGAGGCGGTGGTCCACCGGGCGATGGCCCGCACCGAGATCGACCGTCCACCGACCGACGGTGTCGGCGGCTGGTTCGACGACCGTCACCCCGCGGCCGCGGCTTCCGTCTTCGAGTAGTTTTTTCGCACTCGGCCGGAACACGGGCGTATGGCCGATCCGTTCGGAACCGTCCCACCGCAGGCAATCTCCGAGGGCAGTGCAACCGACGCGTACTTCGAGCGGACGAAAGCGACGCTCGAACACGCCGGAAAGAACCCCCACGTGGTCGCGGAGGTGACCGCAGACCAGTTCCCAACCGGCGAGTTCGAGGTCTTCACCGGCGTCGCCGAGGCCGCGAAACTCCTCTCCGGACGGGCCGTCGACGTCGACGCGCTCCCCGACGGACAGCTGTTCGATGGGGGGCCCGTCATGCGCATCGAGGGTCCGTACCTCGAGTTCGCCGAGCTCGAGACCTCGCTGCTCGGATTGTGCTCCCAGCCGAGTGCGTTCGCGACGGCGGCACTCGAGGCTCGGGTCGCCGGCCCGGAGTCGTCGATTCTCTCGTTTGGCGCACGCCACGTCCACCCCGCGATCGCGGCGGTCGTCGAACGCGCCGCGCTCGTTGCCGGCCTCGATGGGTTCTCACACGTCGCGGCAGGTGAGGTACTCGGCCGGGAGGCGAGCGGGACGATGCCCCACGCGCTGATGTTCTGTTTCGGCGAGGGCGAGCAAGCCGCCGCGTGGGAAGCGTTCGACGAGGCGGCTCCCGCAGAGGTCCCCCGGATCGCGCTCACGGACACGTTTTGGGACGAGAAAACGGAGAGTCTGCTGGCGGCGGAGACCCTCGGCGAGGACCTCGACGGCGTCCGCCTCGATACCACCGGCTCCCGGCGTGGGGACTTCCGCCACATCGTCCGGGAGGTCCGCTGGGAACTCGACGCCCGCGGATACGAGGACGTGGACATCTTCTGTAGCGGCGGGATCACCCCCACTCAGATCCGCGAGCTTCGGGACGTCGCCGACGGCTTCGGCGTCGGGAGTTACGTCACCGACGCCGACCCCGTCGACTTCAGCCTCGACATCGTCGAAATGGAGGGGGAACCCGTCTCCAAACGCGGGAAACTCGCCGGGGTAAAGGACGTTTACCGGACGGCAGACGGCGGCCACCACGTCACCCTCGCCGGCGAGGGGGACGGGGAGTCGCTGCTCGAACCGCTCGTCCGTGACGGCGAACTGCTCCGGGAGGACGACCTCGAGGCCGCGACAGAGCGATGTCCGGCGGACGCTCGAGCGGTCGGGTTCGGCGGGTCCGCCGACTGAACGGTTCGAACCGGTAGAGATAATTCGTCTTCGGGATCGTCGCCTTCCCCTCCTCTCACGCGATCACCCTGCTCGCGATCGTCGGAGCCGCGCTGAACGCGGCGTTCTCGACCTCGAGGGATGATCAGATCTGCTCTACGGTGCCGTCGGTCTCGCGCTCGCGGAACACCTGCCCCTCAAAGAGCGTGACGATAACGTCGTCTTCCTGCCAGGCCGTCGGCGGG
>LKNC01000004.1 GCA_001564255.1 Natrialbaceae archaeon Tc-Br11_E2g1 | reverse complement strand
TGGTGGCGAAAAAAACGGTCGGCATGCACTCGCCTCCGGGTCGGACCGTCGGTCTCACTCCCGGTAGACGCGGGCCTCGAGATACGCCTCGAGTTCGGCCCGGACGTCCTCGAGCCACGCGGGGTCGATGTCGTGTGTCGATCGTCGGAGCATCACGCCCGTGAGCGTCGTGAGCACGTACGCAGCCACCTGTTCCGTCTCACACTCCCTGAACTCGCCCCGTTCGATCCCGCTGTTGAGCAGATTCGAGAGGTACCGTTCGAGGACCTGATCGCTCCGGAGGAACTGTCGCCGGTAGCTCTCGTCGCGACTCGCCAGCGTCCGGAGTTCGACGAGCAACGCGATGAACTGCTGGCGTTCGACCTCGATGTTCGACTCGAGGAGCCACCCGAAAAACTCCTCGAGCCGTTCACGCGGCTGGTCGACGTCGTCGGTCGTCCGGTGTTCGAACCGGTCGATCATGAACTCGAGACACTCGAGGACGAGTTCGTCCTTGCTCTCGTAGTGGTGGTAGACGAGCGACGGGCTCTTCTCGAACTCCTCGCCGATGCGGCTGATCGTCAGGTCCGCGTAGCCGTGTTCACACAGGGTGTGGTAGGTCGCGGCGAGGATCTGCTCGCGGGTCCCGTCGGGGTCCTCGAAGAACTCGGCGGACACGGCTATCGCTCACCTCCGGCGGACGCCCTCCCGGGCGAATACCGGGACGGGGTGTTCTCCCCTCGAGTGGTCCGGTCCATACGCCCGTGAACACGACCGGGAACATAAACGGACTGATTGAACGTTCAATCAAAACGGTTATGTCATCACGGACGAAGACGTTCCTCAATGACTGAATTGGTCTCCGGCTCCCGCCGGGGTCGCCGGCCGTTCACGTCCGGCCCGGCCCTCGAGATGAGCCGGGCCCACAGAGGTGTCGTTCGTGGCGCGTAGCCGACCCGGACTGATCGTCGTCGTGTTGCTGATCGCCGTCCTCGGAACCGCGATCGTTCCGACGGTCGGCGCTACCGATCCGCCTAGCCAGCCCGGCAGCGAGGTGACGAGGGGTGAACCGGGTCTCGACGTGTACCTGACCGACGACGAAGTCACCCCCGGAACGGAGACGAACCTCGAGTTCGAGATCGTAAACGACGGGGAGATCGAGTCCGGAACCGAGACCGACCGGGTGCTGACCGCGCAAGGCGTCACGACCGAGATCGTCGACGACGGCCCGTTCGAAGCCACGTCCGGAGAGACGCCGCTCGCGGACGGACAGATCCAGGACGGGACCGTCGCCACTGCCCACCAGCAGATCGTCGTTCCCGACGACGTCGAACCCGGCGAGTACACCGTCACCATCGAGGTGAGCTACTCCTACGTGGCCGCGGTCTCCCGGATCACCGAAAACGCCCGCAAGGACAGTAACACCGAGACCTACGACGTGACGGTCGAGGTTCCCGACGAACCCCGCTTTGCGGTCGTCGACACCGCCACCGAGGCCGAACCCGGAACCAGCGGCGACGCGACGGTGGAGATCGAGAACGTCGGCACCGAGACCGCCTACGAACTCGAGGGGACGCTGGCGAGCGACAGCGGGATCAGCTTCGACGGCGGGAGTGCCCAGGAGAACCTCGGCGACCTCGGGCCCGGGGATACGGCGGCGATGACCGTCGATACGGACATCCCGGCTTCGATGAGCGGCGGTGAGAAGCCGTTCACCGCGGAGTTCATTTACGAGGACGAAGACGGCGTCGAGCGAACGGCCGAAACGGCACGTGGCTCGCTCGCCCCCGCAGACAGCCTGTCGTTCTCACTCGCCGATCTCGAGGGGGACCTCTCGGTCGGCCACGAGGGTGAACTCGAGGGGACGGTCGTCAACGACGGTCCACGGCCGGTCGACGACGCGGTGTTGGTCGCCGAGACGGGAAGCGAATCGCTCGCCATCGGGGACGAGCGGTACGCGCTTCCCGCCCTCGACCCCGGTGAGGAAGCCACGGTTCGGTTCGAAGTCGACGTGAGCGAGGAGGCGAGTGAGGGGCCCCGACAGCTCCGGTTTCACACCGAGTACACCGCCGGTGACGGGATGACCGTCGAGAGCGACCCGTTCACCGAGCGTGTCGAGGTCGAAGCCGGCCAGTCGTTCAGCATAACCGACGTCGACGACACACTGATGGTCGGCTACGACGGTGAAGTGACCGGGACGGTGACCAACGACGGCCCACGTGACGTCGACGACGCGGTGTTGATCGCCGAGCCACAGAGTGATTCCTTGCACGTCGAGGACACCCGATACGCCCTGCCGGAACTCAAAGCCGGCGAGTCCGCCGACTTCCGCTACCCAACGGACGTCGGCGGCCAGGCCGACGAGGGGCCCCGACAGGTCCAGTTCACCGTCGAGTACACCGACGGCGACCGAACGCTCACGAGCGATCGGATCTCCCAGCGCGTCGTCGTCGACCCCCGGGAAGACGAGTTCTCCATCGAGAGCGTCGACACGCAGGTCGCCGCAGGCGAGACGACCGAAATCGTCCTCGAGATCACCAACGAACGCCCCGAGACGCTCTCGAACATCGACGCGATGTTGTACACCGATAGCCCGCTCGACTCGGACGGCGACGAGGCGTTCGTCTCGGAACTCGAGCCCGGCGAATCCACCGAAATCCCGTTCGAACTCGAGGTCGACGAGGACGCCCGCGAGACGACCTATCCGGTCGAGATCGACTTCGAGTACGACACCGAACGCGGTGAGACGGAACTCTCCGACGCCTACCAGCACCCGATCGAGGTGACCGAAAACGAGGGGAGCGACGGCAGTCGGTTCCCGTTTCTCGTGACCGCGTTCGGCGCAGTAACCGTCGTCGGACTCGGCGTTGGGCTGTGGCTGCGACAGAGCTGAAATGTCGGACACCGAGCGCGTCGGTGACGACGGCGACGCCGGCGACCCGATCAGCCGGCGGCTCGTCCCGCTGATCGCGGCTCACCCCTGGAAGATCGTCCTCCTCTTTGTCCTCCTGACCGCCGCCTTCGCCGGCGGGATCGGCGGGGGCGGGGAGACGGAAGCCGGCGCGGACCAGTTTACCGACGACCTCGAGGAACTCGAGGCCTACGAGGACATGCAAGAGGACTTCGATCGGTCGGGACGTGGCTCGGGTGGGACGTCTGCCCAGCTTTTCATCAGTGACGACAGAAACGTCCTCTCGGAAGCGAGCCTGTTGCGGATGCTCGAGACCCAGGACCGTCTCGAGAACGATGACGGGCTCCGGGTCGGGTCGACGACGAGCCCCGGGACGCTGATCGCCCAAGCGATCGACCCGTCGGCGGGGACGCCCGAAGACCAGTTCCGGGTGATCGACCGCGCCTCTCAGCGTGAGATCGATCGGGCGATCGAAGAAACCGCCGACGACCTCATGGTCAGTACGGATTTCACGGTGGCCTCCGGCTCGGCAGACGTCGCACAGCTGGCAGTCACTTACGACACTCCCCCCCAGGCCGACAGCGACGACTACGCACACCTCCAGTACGGGACCCTCGATCTCGTCGACCGCGTCGAGGGCTACGAGACCGGGGAGAACGTCATCGTGCTGGCGGACGCGGTGTTCGAACAGGAGATCACCCAGCTCCTCGGTGACACGGCGATCGTCGTCTTCCCGGCCGCGATCGTGTTGATCCTGTTTTTCCTGCTGGTCGCCTACCGGGACCCGATCGACCTCGGGCTCGGGCTCGCCGCGCTCGTGATGACGATGGTCTGGACGTTCGGCTTTATGGGCTATGCGGGGATCCCGTTCTCCGACTCGATGGTCACCGTCTTCCCACTCTTGCTCGCGGTCGGGATCGACTTCGGCATCCACATCATCAACCGCTACCGCGAGGAACGGACCGAGGGTGCCTCGGTCGGGGCGGCCATGGAGATCACGACTCGCCAGCTCGTCACCGCCTTCCTGATCGTGACGCTCACGACCGTCTTCAGCTTCGCCGCGAACCTCACCAGTTCCCTCGACAGCCTCCAGGAGTTCGGGATCGTCGCCGCGGCGGGGATGATCTTCACCTTCCTCATCTTCGGGATCTTCCTGCCGGCCGGCAAGGTCGGCCTCGACCGACTGCGTGCTGGCACCCGCTTTCCACAGTTCGGGAACGCGCCACTCGGCAGCGAGGGGTCGCGTCTCAGCGTCGTCCTCCAGGCCGGGACGAAACTCGCTCGCCTCGCGCCCGTACTCGTGCTCGTGACCGCGCTCGTCTTCGGAGCGGGGGCGGGTGTCTACGGGACCGGCGTCGACGTCGAGTTCTCCGAGGAGGTCTTCTTCCCCGACGAAGAGCGGATCGAACAGTACCAGGTCCTTCCCGGCCCGCTCGCCCCGGGTGAGTACAACTTCATGGCCGCACTCGATCACCTAGAGGAGGACTTCGGGATCCCATTCATCGAACAGGTGACGATATACGTCGACGACAACGACGTCCGTGCCGATTACGCCCTCGAGGACGTCGATCGGGCGATCGCCGACCCACCACGCGAGTTCGAACGGACCGACCGACGGGCCGATGGTGGGAGCGTCCTCGAGGTGATCGACGCGGAAGCCGAGGAAAACCCCGAGTTCGCCGCCACGGTCGACCGCTACGACACGACCGGAAACGGGGTGCCCGATCGGGAGGTCGATACGGTCTACGACGGACTGTTCGACAGCCCCCGAAGCGACGAGGCACAGGAGTACCTGACGAGCGATCGCGGCGCGACCCGCATCCAGTTCGAGCCCGACGTCGACGCCGAGGACGAGTCGATCACGACCGCCGCAGAACGGATCGCAGAGGACATGCGCCTCGAGGCGACCGCGACCGGCGACTACGTCGTCAACCAGGCCGTCATCCAGCAGATCACCGCCTCCTCGGTCGACAGCCTCTTGGTCGCGTTCGTCCTCACCGCGATCTTGCTCGTGGTCTCCTACTGGTGGCTCGAGGGGCGGGCGATCTACGGCGTCCTCAACCTCATCCCCGTCCTCCTGACGGTGGCGTTGCTCGCCGGGTCGATGCGCTACCTCGGCGTCGCGCTCTCGCCGATCAACGCACCCATCCTCTCGGTTTCGATCGGTCTTGGCGTCGACTACACCGTCCACTTCATGCACCGGTTCGTCGACGAGTACGAGACGGGCGCGGACGTCCACGACGCCTTGCTCACTACCATCCGTGGGACCGGCGGCGCGCTCACCGGCAGCATGTTGACGACTGTCAGTGGGCTCGGCGTCCTCTATCTCGCCTTGATCCCCCTGATCACCGAGTTCGGCCTGATGCTCGCACTCGGCATCTTCTATGCCTACGCCACCTCGATCCTCGTCTTGCCCTCCGTGATCGTCGTCTGGTCTCGCTTCGAGGGTCGTCTCGATCTCGAGGGGCTTCGGTCGTTGTCCCGGTGATCGCGACCCCCCGAGCCGTTACTCCACGACCCGAACCAGTATCGCGTCGGTGTCCCAGCCGGCGTCGAGGTCGATCTCGACGGCGTCACCCGGCTCGGCCCCTTCTTCGAGAGACAGCGTCGTCGTGTTCTGGCCGCTCTCGTTGGTCGTCCCCTCAGCGCCGTCGTCGAAACCCATCACGCTCGAATCGTTCACCTCGTAAGTGACGCCTTCGCCCTCGAGTTCGGGATCGGTTCCCATCGTCACGTCGAACGAGTCGGTCTCGTTGTCGACTTCGTACACGTCGTCGGTCTCGTTGTACGAGAGGGCGGGGTCGGTCTGATTTTCGTGATCCAGCCAGAACGCCAGCCGGTGTTCGATCGTGATGACATCCTCGTCCCAGCCGGTGTCGAGGGTAACCTCGACCGTTCCGCCCTCCTCGACGTCGGAGAAGTCGAGGGTCGTCGTGTTCTCCCCGGCCGCGTCGGTTTCGCCGGTTTCCGGATCGAGGACTGGCTCGAGGTCGGAGTCGGTGCTGTACTCGACGGCTTCACCGTCCTGGCCCGGGTCGGTTTCCATCCCGAGATCGACGACGGTGCTCTCCGTCCGGTTGAGGTAGGAGGAATTGTCCTCGACGAGAGCCTCGTCTTGTTCGTCGGACCAAAAGGCGACCCGGTAGCGGAACTCGAGGTGGTCACGGTCGCCGTCGATCCGGATCGCGACCCGGTGGTCGTCGGGATCGAGGTCGATCTCGACCTCGAGTTCGGCGACCCGGCCCTCCCGCCAGCGGTCGCCGTCGATTACCTCGGCCGAGGTGACCGTGGCGTACTCGCCGTTTACCAACACCTCGAGGTCGTCGGTGCCGACGGTTTCACCGCCGACGTTCTTGACGTAGAGGGTCACGACCTCGCCGTCGTAGTTGCCGTCCGCGTCGGCGTCGTTGATGATCGAGAGGTCGGTCTTGATCGCCGTCGCCTCGCGGTCGCTCTCGTCGTCTAGGGCCTGTGCGTACGGGCCCGCGTCGGTGACGACCGAGCCGACGGCCATCGCCGTGACGCCCACGAGGGCGATGAAGAAAATTAGCTGTACGACCGACGTTCTGACCATCCGGAGTTATCGAACGTACTGAACCCGTGGGGTATAACCCTACCGGCTCCCCCGATCAGTCCCCGACCGCCTCGACGTACCGGACCTCGACGGCGACCGGATCGTCCGTGTGCTGGGTGACCCGCTCGTGTATCCGTTCTGTGAGTTCGGGATAGACCTCGCCGGGTGGCCCGGCGATCGTGACCACCACGCGGTTGGGGCCACGGAACGGGTAGTCGGTATCGAGTTCGACCTCGAGGTTCACGAGCCGGAGTTCCTCGTAGTCTTCCGCCAGAAGGTCCTCGACTTCCGCAGTCGCGTCTTCCTCGAACCCCCCGACGAGGTACGACGAGTAGGTGATCCCGCCGAGAAACGCCGAGAACACGAGAACGACGAGTGCGAGCGCCCCGATCTGGCGACGGACGCGTTTCTGGGTCACCTCGAGGTCGAAGAGGCTCTCGGGGCGGTAGCCGGTGTACCACAGCGTGATCATACCTGCGAGGTTGACCGAGAGGACGTTGACGAACACGAGGACGGTCGAGCCGACGGCGGCGCTCGGTTCGCCGAAGGCGAAGGCGATCCCCGCGGCCGCCGCGGGCGGGATGAGCGCGGCGGCGATCATCACACCCACGAGCGCGACCGAGACGCCCGTCGCGATACTCAGGACGCCAGCGACGCCAGCGCCCAGGGCGATCACGAGCGAGAGCAGGTCGGGGGCGAGGCGTTCGGCGATCTCGTCGACGTCCGCGATGGCAAAGCCCGGCGGGACGAGGTTGCCAGTTCTGACGACCCACGCGAGGACGGCCGCCGAGGCGATCGCGACGCCGACGCCGAGGAACTGGTGTTTCAGGCCGCTGTACAGCAGTTCGTTTTCGTCGAGGACCGTCCCGATGCTCGCTCCCAGTGCCGGACCGATCAGCGGGGCGATCACCATCGAACCGACGACCACCGCCGGCGAGTCGAGTAACAGCCCCGCCGTCGCCACCAGGGCACTGATGATCGTCAACGTCAGGTACACCCCGAACGTCGGCGTCAGGTCTTCGGCGTGGGTCCGAAGCTCCTGGCGGGAGATGCGATCGTCCTCTATGTCGCCGTCCTCGTACTCCTCGCGGAGTCGATCGAATCGCCTCGAGACGACCGTCTCCGCGTCGACGACCACCGTGTAGGCGTCCTCGGAGATCCCTTCGTCGTGTAAGGCGTCGAGGACGGATTCGACCGCCGACGGAGGCAACGGGAAGTACACGACGGCCGTGTAGCCTCGGCCGCTCGTCTCGTCGGTGACGACGTAATCGACCCCTTTCTCGTCGAGTAACTCGAGGACTGTCTCTCGTTTTCCCGTCGGTATCGTCAGCTGTACGAGACGCACGTCGAGGGGTGACGCAAGCAGGGGTCATAACTTCCTGGCAATCGGGTGCTGTGTGGTCGACCCCGCTCGCGGCCGGTACGGATGGCGCAGTTCGACGCGCCGGGGGACGGTGGCCTCGAGACAGGGTCGACCCACCGACGGGCCGGTTGACCGGACCACGACCGTGTATGTATTAGCCGCCGCCACCGTATCCAGACGTATGTTCGAAACCCGCCCCGATCGGGACGCGGAAGTCGTCCTCGTGGGCCGCTCTAACGTCGGGAAGTCGACGCTCATGCGCCAGTTGACCGGACACAGCTTCGCCACCGGCGGGAAACCGGGGGTCACCCGCGAACCCAACCACTACGACTGGGCCCCGGAGGACTTCGTCATCACCGACCTCCCGGGCTTTGGGTTCATGAGCGGCGTCCACGAGGACCGACGCGAGGAGATCAAGACGGCCATCGTCCACTACCTAGAGGAGTACGCCGAGAACGTCCTCGTCGCCGTCCTCGTCGTCGACGCCAAGAGCGCGATCGACATCATCGACCGCCACTCGGGCCCCGACGAGATTCCCTACGATATCGAGATGTTTCACTTCTTGGGCGAGCTCGGGATCCCCACCGTGGTTGCCGTCAACAAGATGGACAAAGTCGACGATCGCGACGAGCGCCTGGACGAACTCTGTGATCGCCTCGGCTTGCTCCCGCCGTGGCAACAGTGGCAGGAAACGATCGCGCCGATCTCCGCGAAAAAGGGCCGGATCGACCCGCTGACCGAAGCCGTGCGGGCACACCTCCACGAACAGCAACGGGACGACCTGTTCAAGTTCTTCTGATCGTCCGTCCCCGATGCGTGGCGCATAAAGGTCCGCGTGGCTGTCGTCACGGTTCACGTGTACGAGACACGGCGTGACGTCGTCACGACAACAGCGGGAAAGAGAGGCCAGTAATATTAAGAATGTTTAGTAACAGGGTTTTACATGAACAGAAGGGCCTTCCTCGCAGCGGTTGGCACCACGGGTTCGTTCACAGTCTCAGGCTGTGTCGATGCCGACGATACTGGCAGTCCCGTAGACGAACCGTCTGAAGACCGTGACGAGGCGGAAGACGAGCCCGTGGAACCGGATAGCGCGGGTCCGAGCGGGGCAATATCGTCCCTAGAGCGGTGGACTCCGGCGGACGGTCACGCCGAAATCACGACGTTCTCGGTTCCGGACTTCCTCGAACACGAACCGGATCTTACCCAACGGACCGTAGACGTAATCGAGGACGCGTATGGCCTCGCCTTTGGTGACCGGTTGGGACTCGACCGGTCGTCTCTCAATCATGTCGTTGGTATCGCCGGCAACGTCAGGATTCTTATCGGGGGGTTCCGGGCCGAAGACGTCGACCCGGAGCTGCCGGAGGACGACGACATCGAAACGGATCGATACGGTGGGTTCGAACTCCGAACCTTCGAACAGCAGGGGATCGCATACGCGGACGAGAACGCCGTCGTCGTCGGCGGGACGAACGCGGGGGATACCCTAGAAATGCTGATCGACACGGCAAACGACCCCGGTCACCGCCTCGTCTCCGAGGATCCGGAGTACCTCCTCTCGCTTCAGGAGGCAGGCGAGGTTTCGATGTCTTCGACCAGCCGGATAAACGAGGATACGCCGGGGAGCGGGACGGTCTACCAGGGGCTCAGCGCCGAAGAAATACACGAAACAACGGTGGGCTGGCGGTTCGATGAGGGGACAGTGCATCACGTTCAGGCGACCGTCTTCGAAGATACGAACGCGGTCGCTATCGAACCGATCGAAGAGCAGATCGAGACGTGGGAAGCCCAAGAGGATTTTTTCGGACAGTACGAGGATTTCACCCTCGAGACGGACGGGCGTGTGGTTCGGGTAACCGGGACCGTCCCCACGGCGGATTTCACCTTCTAAAACCGTTCTACGACGCCGCGTCGCTGGTTGAACGACGATCCGGGCGGCCTACTCCTCGGCCTCGAGGAGCCGATCGACCATCTCGTCGGGGTCGAACCGCTCTAGGTGATCGTAGCCCTGCCCGACGCCCAGAAAGACGATGGGCTTTCCGGTGACGTGGGCGATCGAGATCGCCGCGCCGCCGTTCGAGTCCGCGTCGGCTTTCGTCAAGATCGCACCGTCTACCTCGATCGCCTCGTCGAACTCCCGGGCACGATTGACCGCGTCCTGGCCGGCGACGGCCTCGTCGACGAACAGCGTCATGTCGGGGTCGACCACACGGCCGATCTTCTCGAGTTGGTCCATCAGGCCCTCGTCGGTGTGAAGCCGTCCAGCGGTGTCGCCGAGGACGACGTCGACGTCGTTGGCCTCGGCGTACTCGACGGCATCGTACAGTACCGCGGCGGGGTCCCCGCCCTGTTCGTGGGCGATCAGCTTCGTATCCAGGGCCTGCGCGTGTTCCCGGATCTGTTCGTTGGCTCCGGCACGGTAGGTGTCGCCGTTCGCCATCACCGTCGAGAACCCCCGTTCCTCGAGGTAGCGGCTCATCTTCGCGATGCTCGTCGTCTTTCCGACGCCGTTGACGCCGGTGAAGACGATCACGAGCGGTTTGTCCTCGATCGCCACGCGCTCGTCGAAATCGAACTGGCCGACGCTGATCACGTCGTAGATCGCGTCTTTCAGCGCCCCCTCGACGACGTCACCCGTCGAGGTGGTGAACGTCCGGGTCTCGCCGACCAGTTCATCACGGATGTTCTCGAGGATCTCCTCGGCGACGCCCATCTCGACGTCGCTCGTGAGCAAGGCGAGCTCGAGTTCATCGAGTGGCCCCTCGAGGTCTTCGTCCTCGATGACGAACTTCCCGCGGACCAGGGATTTGGCCTTCCGACCGAAGCCGGTGGAGTTGTTCTCCGCCCCCTCTTTTTGTTCCTCGTCGTCGTTTTCCGCATCGCTGACGACGTCATCAGCCGTTGGCTCCGTGTCGGCTCTGGCTTCCGGCTTGGATTCCGGCTCGGCCGCTCTCGCCCCGTCGGCGGACGTGTCCTCCCTCGACGGTTCGGCCGGGGACGCCGTGTCGGACGGTTCGGCGTCTTCGGTTTCACCCCCTTCGTCTGCGTGTTCGTCGGGGGACTCCGAGTCCGGCTCCGCCTCGAGGTCTTCGTCCTCGGGCTCTTCGTCTTCGACCGGTTCTGCCTTTTGTTCTGCGGTCTCCTCGACGTCGTTGCGGAAGCTCCCCAGTTTCTCCTTGAGACTATCGAACATGCGGCTGAGTCGTTACTCGTCGGGCTGTTGACCCTGCAGTCCCTGCATCTGCTGTTGCATCGCCTGTTGTTGGAGCTGTTGGGCTTTCTGCTCGAGTTGGCTGCTTTCTGCCTCGAGGTTCGAAATCTCCTCGGTGACGTCCCCGATGCGGCCGTCGAGTCGGTCTTTCTTGTTCTCGAGTGTGGCGACGGCGTCGTCCTGTTCGAACTCCGCGGCGTAGTCGGCACCGAGTTCGACGATCACTTCGTCGATGTCCTCGATTTCCGCACGGAGGTAGGCGCCGCCACCGAGGGGAACCTGGACGACCGATCCGCTCTCGAGGGTTTCGACCGCCTCGATCGCCTCGTCGGTCTCGCTCTTTTCGGCCCGGATCTCCTCGACGGTCGCCTCGAGGGCCCCGATCTGTCCCTCGAGTTCCTGGAGTTGCTGGGAGATCGCCTGCAGTTCCTGTTGTCCACTCATCGTGCGCGTACCTCCTCGAGGTCGATCTGCGTTCGCTTGAGACCGTGGCGGCTCCCGAGCTGGGAGAGGACGTGCTCGCGGGCGACCGACTCGTTTACGGCTTCGATACTGGTCTCGAACTCCGAGTAGCCATCGCGGTCTTTGAACTGACCGGTCACGGTAAACTGATTCATGTCACCTACTCCGTCGAGCAGTCGGAAGAATGTTCCCTTCCCGTTCGAGGAGCCGCGGGCTCCGGACGGTGTCGGTCCTCGACCCCATCAGAAAAGCGAAGACGCGGATCAGTCGATGTAGCCGAGTGCGTCCTCGATGCGGCCCAGTTCCGGGCCGGTCGTGTCCTCCCCGACGACGTAGCCGGCGTCGTTGGCGAGCAGACCCGAGCCGACCAGCGGTGTGCCGTAGTTGACCGTTCCGACGTCGGCACGGACGTCTAGGACCTCCTCGAGACGGTCCAGTTCCGCGTCGGTCGCCTTCGGGTGACAGAGCACGCCGTCGTTGGTCGCGACCGCCGCAGTGCCGACCGTCCGGACGCCCGCGAGGTTCCCACGGTCGGTCGGGACCTCCAACGCGTCCCTGACGACCTGGACCGCCTCCCGTGGGAGGTCCGGGTGGACGTAGGCCCCGTAGTCGTTCGCGAGAACCACGTTTCCGGCGGCGTTGATACTCCCCGGCAACTCGGTGACCGGGAGACCGACGGCGTCCTCGAGTCGTTCGCGTTCGTACTCGAGGAGCCGGCTGCTGACGAGCAGCCCGTTCTCGTTGCCGGTCGCGAGCGCCCCGACCGTCGAGGAGCCACCGACCGTCGTACTGACGGCGGGGACCTCGAGTTCGGCCTCGAGGGCCGCGGTCACGTCATCGTCGGCGTCAGCACGGACGAGGACGCAGTCGTCGGTAGCGCGTGCGAACACGCCCACGTACGCCGAGCCGGCGAAAGCGAGACGTTGCAAGTTATTCGGCGAACTCGGCTTCGACGACCGGTTCGCCCTCCTCGTCGAAGCGGGCCGCACGAACCCGCAGTTTGCGTGGCGGGTTCGACTTGCCGTTCGCCCAGACGGCCTCGTTTACCGATGGATCTAGGCGGATCGCGTCCTCGTCGACCGCGAAGTGCTTTGCGAGGTGTTCGCGGACGATCGTCATGGCCCTGTTCGCGGCCTCGTGGTTCGCGCCCGCCTTGACGTCCCGAAGCGGTACCGTTACGACGCGTTCTTCGAAATCACTTGCGCTCATTATTCGTCAGTGTCGCTGCGCCGCCAGTGGCGTCGCTTCGGGTTTCGCGTGACGTTCATGTCCGTTTTCATCATGACCCAGGCCGGAACCCGGCTGTTCTGGTTCTCGAGTTTGGCAAGCCGCTTTTTCTTGCCCTTCGACTTTTTACCCATAGTGGGCGCTCCTAACCCGCCCTGGCTTAAAATCTTGTCCATCCGTCCGGACCCCTCGAGGGCTGTGCCGTCGGCTGGACTACGAGCACTCGAGGGGGACGGTGTCGACCGTCGAGTACTCCGGCCCCTCGGGGGTGAGCGTACTCTCGGTCAGTCGAACCTCCTCGATCAGTGTCTCGCCGACCGTCGGCTCTCGCTCGCGAACGAGCTTCTGGACCAGCTCCTTTCCGCCGGCGTGTTCCATGCGCGCGAGCGTGACGTGTGGGGTACAGTCGTGGCTCTCGGGCTCGAATCCCATCGCCGTCGTCCGGCTCTCGATCGCCTCGTGCAGCCGGGTCAACTCCTCGTCGCCTTCCTCTACCCCCAGCCAGACTACGCTGATGTACTCGAGGTCGGGGAAGACGCCCAGGCCGCCAAAGCGGGCGGTGAACGGGGAGACGTCGGCGTCGGAAACGGCGGCCTCGAGTTCCTCGGTCAACTCGGGCAGCCGTGACTGCTCGACGTCGCCGAGGAATTTTATCGTGATGTGGGCTTGCTCGGGGTTCGTGAAGTTCAGCCCCGAGGCGTCCTCGAACTCGGCTTGCAGGTCGGCGACCGGTTCTGTGAGGTCTTCGGGGAGGTCGACGCTGAGGAACAGGCGCATACTCGACGTTTGGGTGTATCGGTCCTTTAAACTTCGAGTTGCGAGTAGTCGCATCCGTGCGGTAGGGGGGCGCACGGTCCATTGGCAGTGGCGGTGTGTCCGCGTTACCTGTCGGTGTGGTGGACTAGTTTCGAAACCGTCCAGTGGGGTACTGCCGATGGAGGTGATCGAGTATCCCGTCCACGATTCCCGGATCGTAGGTCAAGATACCGTCGAACGTACGGTTGCCGGTTTCTCGAGCCAGGAGTGCGGATCTTTGATCCGGGTTGTCCCCGCCATCGAACACGACGAACCAGTGGCGCCGAACTTCATCGGTGTTGACCCCGTGGACGGTAAACTGGGACGCTGTAAGCCGTTCATCCGGGACGCCCCAAACGTGGACGTCGAGCCCACGGTCTGTGAGTCGTCGGTACCGATCGGCACTGTCGCTGAACCGAGATAACTGTTGGAAGCCCGCACAGACCGTTCCACTGCCGACTCGCCAGGCACGCTCTTCGATTTCGATCGAAGACTGTACCATCTGGTCGAAGTCGACAGAAGTGAACGTGGTTTCTTTCAACTGTTCGGTTAGCGCCCGGATCGCCCCCGGGTCCGACGTAGCGGTTGGTGTCCGCATCCCGCCGTCGACGTATTGCCGGAGAGCTTCGAGTTCGAACTCGACGAGCGTCTTCTCGCCTTTCGAGAGCACGACCGACGACCGACGATCGGTCCCCGGGCGCTGGGCCCGTTCGATCCGGACGTTCCGTGTGCCGATCCGGGCTCGTAGCTCTTCGAGGAGGTCAGCGCTCGCCGTCTCCGGGAGTCGAAGCGTCTTTTCCTGATCACGGACCACCTGGAGTATGGCTGCAAGTGACATACTGACCCTCTTTACCGCCGCCACTTAGTGGTCCGCCTCGTCCAGTCTCGCCGTTTCGTCACTCGAGAGACGGAACTGCTCGACACGCGAGTGGAGTTCGTCGCTCGTCGCTCCCAACTCTTGGGCCGTGTAGGCCACGTCGTCCACCGCTTGGGCCTGTTGGTCGACGGCTGCGGCGATCTCCTGGATGGAGGCACTGATCTCCTCGCCCAGCGAGGCGGTATCACCGGTCATCGAGCTCACCTCTTCGACGTTTTCGGCCTGATCGTTGACGGCGTGGCTAATCTCTCCAGCACCCTGGCTGGTCTCTTTGACCGCGCTCTCGATCGTTTCGACCTGCTCGACGATCTCGGCAACGGCATCAGCACCCTCGTTGACTTCCTCGTTCGCTGTATCGATCGCGGTCGCAAGCGTCGTCGTCTGGCGTTGTGTGTTGGCAACGATCTTTTCGATCTCCGCAGCGGAGTCTTGGGTCTCCCCGGCGAGGGTCTTGATTTCGTTGGCGACGACCGCAAAGCCCTTGCCTGCCTCGCCTGCGTTTGCGGCTTCGATCGAGGCGTTCAGCGCGAGCAAGTTCGTTTGATCGGCGATATCCGATATCACGTCGATGATCTCGTCGATATCGGCCATCCGCTTTTCAAGTGTTCCGATCTCGTCGACGATCTCCTCGGAAGCCTCGACAGCATCCCGGATATCGCCGATCACGTTTCCAGCGTTCCCGGCCCCGTCTCGAGCCAGCGAACTCGCACGCTCGCTGCGCCTGTCGATCTGTTCGGTCGTCGATGCGATCTCCTCGATTGACGCCGAGAGATTCGAGACGACGTGATCGACCTGCTCGCTCTGTTCTGCCAGGCTGTCACTCCCGGTAGCCATCTCGTCGCTCGAGGCGCTGATCTCTTCGATCGAACTCGAGACCTCTTCGGTCGTCGCACTCAACTGTTGGCCCGTGTCGGTGAGTTCGTCTGCCAGCTTAGTCAGGCGACCGATGACGTCCCGGAAGTTCCCGACGGCGTCGGTCAGCGTCCTGTTGAACCCCCTGAACTGGGTTTCGACCTCGTTGATCTCCTGGAAGTCGGCTGGTGGTTCCGGTACGGTTGGGTTGATGGTGAGGTCCCCTGCAGCGAGCTGCTCGAGTTTGTTCCCGAAGTCATCCAGCACCGCTTTTTGATACTCCGCTATCTGTTCGGTTTGCTCTCGCTCGCGGACTTTTTCCGTGATGTCTCTATCCAGTTCGATCGCGGCGACTGTCTCGCCGGAATGATCCAGAATCGGAAACGCCGTTCGTTCGACCGGGATCGATTCACGACCGACGATCAACTCTGTTTCTCGTTGGCGTACTTCCTCGCCACGCTCGATCACCGATTCGACGAGTGACTTCGATCGATCGGTTTCGTGTAAGTCAGTTACTCGTTGACCCTCGATGCGTTCGCTGTCGACTCCGAACAGGTTTCGGGCCTGTCGATTGGAGTTTGTGATCCGTCCGGTCTCATCTACGACCAGGATCGCCTCCCCAAGTCCATCGAGAATTCCATCGAGCAACACACCAGCTCCGATCACCTCATCGACGGCAGCATCGGTCGTGGCTGACGGACCGTCTCCCTGGGTAGGGATTGTGACTTCGGGGTTGTCCGAAATATCCCGCCACTCGATCGGGTTATCGGACGCAGCCGTCTCGTTCTGCCGACTCGGATCTGGATCCGAGCTATCATGTTTTTTGGCTGAAAAGCCAGATGTCAGGATTCCTCTTAGGAATGGTCCCATATCAGATCACTTATCAGCAGTTATTTATACCTATCGCCCAGTTTCGGTGTGGCAACCAACTGAATAGTTTCCGAACTGGCTCTGACTTCCACAGCGTAATCACTGGAATACAGGATAGTCATTTTAATTATCACTAATATGTAAACAAGAGTATATTATTGCCAGATTCGACACGTGCGAGAACTCGACCACGTCGGATAGACTGCAGCTTGTGATTTACACGCATGGGGCCTCCGGCTACGGATACTCCCCACTGTTCGGTTCGCCGGGACGGTTGGGTCGTGGTCGTTCACCACGGCGGCGATGCACTCGATCGCTTGGGTGATCGCGATGGCCGCCACAACAGGGACACAGAGGTCATCCCTAACATCACGTCGCGTGGCATCGCCCTGCAGGTACGTGAACGTGGCCACAACCGCCGTTCGAACGCGGCTTTTCCGTGCTGTCGTGGGACGGATTTCGATCGTGTCGAAAGTGGGTTAGATTGCATGCCCATAAGCGTGCAATCTGACCGCAGTCTTGCGAATTTTCCATGGGCGCTGCAGACTCTAGCTCGACCATCGAACGAATCGACCTTTCAGGCGTGAGGCGGCCGAATGTGGGAGATCTGAAATACACCGAAAGGCACAGTATTCTGTGTATACATAGATTCTTGTATGGCCAGTATCACCGTCAACGTGGACGATGAGCTCAAGAAGCGCATGGAAAAGCACCCGGAGATCAACTGGAGTGAGGTCACTCGGCAGGCAATCCAAGAGAAGATAGAAGCGCTCGAAGTGATGGACGAACTCACAAACGAGAGCGAACTCACCGAGAACGACGTGCGGGAAATCGCTGATAAAATCAATGAGAATGGACGCAAGCGGGTTGACGAAGAATCGGTGTGAACTCGACGAATGAAGCTGGTCATCGACGCCAACGTCGTCATCTCTGCCCTCATCGCCGATTCGAAAACGTGAGACCTCATCGTCACACTTGAAGAACCTGACCTGCTGACACCTGCCTTCGTCCACGACGAAATCGGGAACTACCAAGATTTGATCGTGGAGAAGTCCGGAATGCAACCGGAACGAGTAGCGCAGTTCATCGACCTACTGTTCCAGTACATCGATGTCGTCCCCGCCGACGAGTTCTATCCGGCTATCGAGCGAGCAGATGACGCGATCGGCGACACCGACCCCGACGATGTACTCTACCTGGCGTGTGCGATAGCCTGCGATGGGGCCATCTGGAGTGATGATTCCGACTTCGATGAACAGGATCCGGTTGAGACGTACTCGACGAGTGACGTGATAGACTCGTTCGAAACCCACTAACACAGCGCACGGTTGATCCGTCGAACCAATCGACCTTTCAGCTGTGGGGGGCGGAATTCGAGTGTCTGAGAATCGGCCTATTTGACAGTATGCAGATGTATTCGAAGAGCGATGCTGAATGCAGGACGCGAATGCAGGACGGGCTGAAGCTTGAGTTCGGGGAGTATTGAGCGGTCGGTACGTCCTATTCACACAGTGAATTCGACAATAATACCAATAAACCAGATGACACCACCGAACGTTGCCAATCCCCGTTTGTAAACGGTCTTTCTCAACTGACCAATCTCGATGACTGCTGTGAGCGCAGCAACTAAAACCACCCCAGCGCCAGCAAACTGCATTACTCTTGGCCCCGTGATTAGTGGATCACCAGGCACCTTTACGATCCACGATGCCACGATGAGGAACACGCTGATTACCGCGTATCTCCCAGCAGTTATCGAGTTATTCATACCTCATCTTCCATTCGGACAGAGGATAATTCTAATTGTAGTCGTGGCATTGAGTGGGCGCTTTGATTCAAAACCCGTGTTGTGTACCCTGCACGGCGTTCAGAACATCACTTGTCACTATTAGGAGCCCCGTTGATCAATACGCAGTCTTCAGCGACCAGCTGATTCAGCACTGATTGATCGGAAACAACGAACCAACTGTGCTGCATACACACCCTCTATTCAGCACTCCGTTCTTGATAAAGTATTAGGAACCCTCAATTTGAGATTTAGTGCAGAAAGAGACAGCCCATCAATTGGCGATTGATTTTCTCTGGTGCACCCAGTTCGGATGTACGCGAATCCCAAGACGACACCACCCTCGATCGGATTCATTCGACTATCGAACAAAAGCACCCCACCCAGATTATTCGATCGACAATCGCCACGCCGTCGGTCGGTTATTAGGACACAAATGTATGGGCGCTGCAGGATTTGAACCCGCGACAACTTGGTCCGAAGCCAAGCACTCTGTCCAGACTGAGCTAAGCGCCCTTGCGTTCTCTCGTTTCCGTCGGTCCCGTATAAGTCGCTCGATTTCACGCGGATTGGGTCGACGGTCACACGGTTCGACCCGTCCCAAAGCACAGTAAACAATCGAGAACTTCGAGGCTGTCGCTGATTCCCATCGTTTGAAAATTTTCGTAGGGGCTCTTGTTTTATCGATCCGAACCCCCGATAGAGCCATGACCGTGAACGATGCACCTGTCGGTCGGTCCGAGGAGGAGTCGACTCCCGACGAACCGCTCGAGTTGCTCACCGACGAGGAAGGGTGGTGGACGCTCGTTCCGGTAGCGGCGACGGGAGACGAACGGCTAACACAGTGGATCTCGGTCGATCACGACGCGCTCTGTGACCTAGAAGAGTGGCGGTAAGTCACACTGGGACAGTCGTACCGTACCGTTTATACCCCGGGGATTGCCACTCCCGGTTATGCCTGTGGGGGAGACGATACGTGGCCTACTCGAGTTGACGCGGCCGGTGAATTCGGTCGCGGCCGGCTTTTTGACGTTTATCGGGGCGTACGTCGCTGGCGGGGTCACGGCCTCCCCCATCGAGACGGCGGCTGCGGTGGGAGCGACGGTTTCTGCGACGGGGGCGGGCAACGCGATCAACGATTACTTCGATCGGGAGATCGATCGGATCAACCAGCCCGGGCGGGCGATTCCACGCGGTGCGGTCAGTCCGCGTGGTGCCCTGGGTTTCAGTTTCGTCCTGTTCGCGATTGCGGTCGCGTTGGCGCTCGTTTTACCGGCGCTTGCGATCGCTATCGCCGTCGTGAACCTCCTCGCGTTGCTGGCGTATACGGAGTTTTTCAAAGGGTTGCCCGGCGTCGGTAACGCCCTCGTCGCGTATCTCGGCGGGAGTACGTTCCTGTTCGGTGGGGCGGCGGTCGGGAACGTCGGGGCCGCTGTCGTCCTCTTCGTGCTCGCTGCGCTGTCGACGATGAGCCGGGAGATCATAAAGGACGTCGAAGACCTCGAGGGTGACCGCGAGGAAGGGCTCAACACGTTGCCCATCGCGATCGGTCGCCGACGGGCGCTGTACGTCGGGGCGGTGTCGCTGGCAGTTGCGATACTCGCGAGTCCGGTGCCGTACCTGAGTATGGACTTTGGCCTCGCGTACTTGCTCATCGTCGTCCCGGCGGTGGCGGTTATGGCCTACGCGATGGTCGAGAGCTTCGCGGATCCGACTGCCGGGCATGAACATCTCAAATACGGGATGTTTCTCGCCGCGCTGGCGTTCGTCGTGGGGCGTATGGCCCTCGAAGTCCCGTGGGTGCCGGCGTAGATGGGTTCCGGACGGCGGGTCGTCGATCAGCCACCCGTACAATCAAAAGGAATATAACCCGGTTGCCGTATTCTCATAGCATACGACGGACGACGGCGCGAGCGGTCGTGGTCATCCGCCGACTGCAGATGGGTGTGTATCTGGTATGTACGACCTCACAGATGTCCTGTCGGACACCGAGATTCAGCCCGGGACGAATGTCCTCATCGCGGGCGCGCCACTGACAGGCAAACGTGGTATGGCTTTCGATGCGATCGCCAGTGGTGCAAACATGGGGGAGGGGACAATTATCGTCACGACCAAAGACAGTGCCGACAAGGTCCTTTCGGAGTTCGGCGGACTCGTCGACGCTGACTCCCCGAGAGACGTCGACGTCGGGGTTGTCGACTGTGTAACCAAACAGCGTGGGATCGGCTCGGTCGAGGAGGATCCACGGGTCAAGTACGCCTCTTCGCCGGTCGATATGACGGGGATCGGGATCAAACTCTCCGAGTTCCTCCAGGAGTTCTACGAGGGGCGCGGACTCACCCGCAACCGGATCCTGCTTCACTCCGTGTCGACGCTTCTTATGTACTCAGACCTTCAGACGGTCTTCCGATTCCTCCACGTGTTCACCGGTCGCGTCCAGAGTGCTGACGCACTCGGCCTGTACGTCATCGATTCGACGGCCCACGACGATCAGACGATGAACACCCTCAAACAGCTCTTCGACGCGGTTATAGAGGTCGAGGACGGCGACGGTTCCGAGCCGGACGTTCAGGTTACCGGTCTCTGAACGGTCACGAACGGTTCACCACCGGAATTTAGTACCACCGGTGCGAGTGGATGAGTATGCCAGTCGAGAGCGACGCGGGCCTGCGGGAGATCCTCGGGCTAGAGACCGTCGCGGTCGTCGGTTGTTCGCGTTCGCCGGGCAAACCAGCCCACGACGTCCCGAAGTACATGGACGACCACGGCTACGAGGTAATCCCGGTCAACCCCTACGCCGAGGAAATCCTCGGCCGACGGGCCTACGATTCGCTGACCGACGTCGAAGCCGAGATCGACGTCGTCTGTGTCTTTCGGCCGAGTGACGAACTCGAGGCCGTCGTCGACGACGTTCTCGAGCGTGAGGACGTCCGGGTCGTCTGGACGCAGTTCGGTATCGTCGACCGGAGGGCACTCGAGCGGGCCAGGGCGTCGGGGCGGACGGTCGTCGAGGATCGCTGTATGAAAGTCGAACACCGGAAACTCCTGGGGTGAGCAGTCAGCCCGGCCACTCCTCGAACGAGCGCTAGATCCCTTTCGAGAGGTAGCGCTCGCTCGAGCCGGCGAACACCATTACCACGGAGTCGTGGGGGACGTCGATCCCGCCCGCCTCGATCCGCGGGGCGACCTACTTTGCCGTGACGCTCGCCGCGCCCACACTCGAGGGCGTTGTAGAGCTCCGGGGTCGTGGTCTCGTAGTGGGCTTTGGCGTTCGACGGGTTCGAGAACTGCCGGGGGACGACGGCACCCTCGAGTTCCTCTGTGAGGTCGTAGGCCCGCTCGATCGCACCACCCATCCCGTCCGCTGTCGGCGTGTCCGTCTCGGGGGCGTCCTGGAGACTGACCGGCGGCGTCTCCCCCGACCGACTCGAGTGGCCGTTCGTGGGTCGTCATCGCTCGGCAAGTGTTGCCCTCGAGTGATACATCTTGGGTGTGTTTGCCACTGACACCTACTGCCGGACAACAGCCAGTGAACACTCGATCGCGTCTCACGGTGTGCCGCCGGCGGTGGCGGCCGTTCGAGTGCGATCGAGTGTAAACCGTTTTGTCCAGTAGTATCATACGCAGCCGGGGAACTCCTCGCCCGTGATGTGGACGGAGTCGACCCACGGTGGCAGTTCCGCCTCGGGTTTGGAAAACCGCGAACGCGATCGCATGTAGGCCATGATCATCGCGCGTCGCCAGTCGTCGGTCGTGTTCGGCGCGGTGTAGTGGGGGATCAGACAGTGGGTGAAGAGGGCGCTGCCGGCGTCCATCGGGACCGCGACGGCGTCCGCGTCGTAGTCGCGGTCGGGGATGACGATGTCGGTGTCGTACTCGACGGCTTCGTGGCCGAGAATTCCCGCCGTGTGTCCGCCCGGGACGACGTTCATACAGCCGTTCTCCCGAGTCGCATCGTCTAAGGCGATCCAGACGGTGACGTGGTCCATCGGGTGGATCGGGTAGTACGCCGCGTCCTGGTGGTATCCCTTCTCGCTGCCGACGTTCGGCGGTTTGAACATCGTCGCACTCCGAAGGAGTTTGAGGTTCGGGCCGAGCAACTGCGTTGCCACCGAGACGATCGTCTCGTCGTTCGCGAGTTCGGCGAAGACGTCGTCCTCTTCGACCATCCCCAACCCCTCGAACTTCCGGACGGCGTCGCCTCCTTCCTCGACCTCGAGTTCCCCTCGTTCGACCCGGGGCTCGAGTTGGCTCTCGAAGGATCGTGGCTCGCGGTCGCCGTGGGTGTACTCGCGCAGTCGGCTCTTCACACGGTCGACCGTCTCCGGGGAGATGGCGTCCTCGACGACCACGTAGCCGTCGGTCTGGTACTGGTCGAACTCGCTTTCGGTCAGCTCCATATCTACATCTGGTGGTACCATTTGGTAATAGTTTCTGTTTACACCGGGTGTTACAACCGAGTGGTTTTTATTTACGTACTCGATTACTCAGGCATGACTGACGTTTCAGTAGAGACGGCGACGAGAACCGAGACCGGGCTCCGGTACTACCTCTCGGAGCTCGGACCCGCCTGGCTGGCCGGCGCGATCGCCGCCGGGCCGGCGACGATGGCGGCAGTGCTCAGTGCCGGCGCGTCTTTCGGCTACGCGTTACTGTGGGTCGTCGTCCTGTCGGCGGTTCTCGGCGCGACTGCACAGTATCTCTCGATGCGCCTTGGCTTGCTCACAGAACAGGGAATCGTCGCGACCGTCGAGGAGAACTTAGGTGAGTTCTGGGCGTGGGTGCTGGTCATCGATACGGTCCTCGCCTCCGGGCTCGCCCAGCTCGTGATCATGAAGACGGTCGCGGACGTGAGCGCGACGATCACCGGCGTCGACGCGCGGCTCTGGGGTGTCCTTTGGGCGGTCGTCCTCGCAGCCGCGCTCGCCGGCGGGGGCTACTACATCGCCGAGGTCGGTGCGAAGCTCATCGTCTCGGTGGTGGTTCTCGCCTTCGTCGCCTCGGTTTTCGTCGTCCCCATCGACGGGACCGCCGCCGTCTCGGGCCTCGCCCCGACGATCCCGGCCGGCCTCGACGGGGCCCTGGTCGCCGCCGGCGTCCTCGGCGGTGCCGTCCACATCACGCTCATTACGATGCAGACGTACACGATGCGTGCCCGCGGGTGGACCCGCGAGGACTATGACCTCGGACTCTTCGACATCGGCACGTCGATGCTGGTCGCCTTCGGGCTCTTTAGCCTCGCGACGTTCCTCGTCGCCGCCAGCGTCCTCTACACTCCCGGCAGCGGCGTCGCTGACCTCGAGGCGATCGACGCCGCCCAGGCACTCGGCCCGCTCGCCGGCGAGTACGCCGCCGCCCTGTTCCTCGCCGGGCTCTGGGGTGCGGCTATCTCGACGCTC
>LKNC01000178.1 GCA_001564255.1 Natrialbaceae archaeon Tc-Br11_E2g1 | reverse complement strand
GAACCCGGTCGGCAACGTCGGCGTCGTGCAGGGCAACGGCGGCGACCTGATGACGGGCCTGCCGCTCCAGTCGCTCAACGTCGACGACGATAAGCCGTACCACCAGCCCCTCCGACTGAACGCGGTCATCCACGCCCCGGTCGAGAACGTAACCGACGTGCTCCGTCGCCACGACGACCTCGAACGACTACTCGAGAACGGCTGGATCGGGACCCTGACCGTCATCGACCCCACGCAGAAAAACCAGCTCTTCCACTACCAGGGCGACCTCGAGTGGGAGCCCGGGCTGGCCGCCACTCCTCGCGCCCCAGAACCGGAAAACGTGAGCGTCCACTGACCAGTCGGAGCTAGTCCGATCGGTCGTCTTCTCTCGAGGAACACACGCCGTCCCCGATCGTAATTCTCCAGTAGGACAAGACAGCGGTGCCTCGAGGCCGGCGAATCGCCCTACAACGGTCGCGCCGACCTGCTCAACTGTCGTGGGCTCGGCACGTGTGGGACCTGTACACTCGAGGTCGACGGCGACGGTACGGAGCCGACCTCGAGGGAACGACGCCGGCTCTCGATCCCACCGCACGACCCCGACGACGGCTTGGGGCTGTCCTGTCAGACTCGCGTGGAGGGCGACCTCGAGGGGCGAAAACACGGCGGGTTCCGGGGACAAAGCATCGAAAAAACGCCGTATTCGATACTGGCGGCGAAAATCCGCGAGGATTTTCGTCAGTCGGTCAACCCGTAGCCGATCTTGAACAGGTAGACGTCGAGTGCGAGCACGGCGAGGGTGAGCGCCGTGAGGACGCCAAGCGAGAGCAGCGGGACGACCTCGGCGTAGGCCGCGGGCGCGAGCTCGAGGAAGTCTGAGTGACCGAGCAGGCCGTACCGGACGCTGTCGACCATGTAGACCATCGGGTTCAAAAGGGAGATGTACTGGGCGAACGGCTCGAGCATGGTCAGCGAGTAAAAGACCGCCCCGAAGAACACGAGCGGGCGCAGGATGAACTGGTTCATCACGGTGAGGTCGTCGAAGTCCCTGGCGACGAGCCCGCCGATGATCCCGAAACCGGCAAAGAGCGCCGAGATGACGACCATCGTCGCCACGAGGAAGGCGGCGTTCTCGACCGTGAACGAGCCGCTCTCGACGGTAAAGGGGACGAACACCCAGCCGACGGCGGCGATGATGACCCCGACGATCAGCCCGCGGACGGCGCTGGCGGCGACGTAGGCGACCACCATCTCGAGGTACGAAAGCGGCGAGGTCAGCGTCTCGTGGATGTACTCGTTCCACCGGCCGTGGAAGATCGAGAAGGAGGCGTTCTCGAAGGCGTTGGCGATCGTTCCGAGGACGATCAGGCCGGGCAGGATAAAGAGCAGATACTCGTAGCCGGCGACGTCGTCGATGCGCGTCCCGAGGATCACCCCGAAGACGGCGAAGTAGAGCACGTTCGTGATCGCCGGCGGCATGAACGTGTTCTTCGGTCGGCGGACGAACCGTGACAACTCGCGTTTGAAAAGCGCCCGGGAACCGATCGACCACATCAGACGACTCCCTCCTGTTCTCGCGGTTCCGTGGACTCGGCTGACTCGCTCTCACCCGAACGCGTCACCGTCCGATCTGCCTGTCTGGTCAGGTCGACGAAGATCTCCTCAAGGGAGGTCCGGGTGATCTCCAGATCCGTGATCGCGTAGCCCGCAGCCTCGAGGTCGTTCAACATCTGTGGAGTGATCCGGCTGCCGTTGTCGACTTTGACCTCGAGGCGGTCGCCCGACTGTGAGATTTCGTGGGCGTAGGGGCCGAGTGCCGGGGTCGTCTCGGGTGTCGGTTCGACGGTCAGCGAGACGGTGTCGGTTCCCCGCGTCTTCAACTCGTCGGGGGTCGCGACGGTCACCTTCCGCCCTTCGTTCAGGATGGCCACGCGATCACAGAGGCGTTCTGCCTCCTCGATGTAGTGAGTCGTCAGCAAGATCGTGGTCCCCTCCTCGTTGAGCTCGGTGACGAGCTCCCACAGGTCGTGACGGAGCTGGACGTCGACGCCCGCCGTCGGCTCGTCTAGGATGAGGAGATCCGGTTCGGTGACGAGCGCTCGAGCGAGCAACAGGCGGCGTTTCATCCCACCGGAGAGCCAGTCGAAGCGTTCGTTTCGCTTGTCGTAGATGCCGACACGGCGCAGTGCGTCGTCGGCGCGTTCTGCGGCCACCTCCGTCGGGATTCCGTGGTAGCCGGCCTTGTGCATCAACACCTCGCGGATCGGAAAGAACCGATCGACGTTGAACTCCTGGGGCGCGATGCCGATCGCGTCCCTGGCCTGCTGGTACTCCGATTCGACGTCGTGGCCGAAGACGTGGGCCTCGCCGCCGGTCTTGCGGACCAGCCCAACCAAGATATTGATGAACGTCGTCTTCCCCGCCCCGTTGGGCCCGAGTAGTCCGAAGAACTCGCCTTCCTCGACGGTCAGGTCGAGTCCCGACAGCGCGCGCAACTCGCCGTACTCCTTGACGAGGTCGTTCGTTTCGATGGCCGGTGGCATTCACTCTCCAGTCGGCCACGACGCCGGTTAAGACTGTTGAGTCACGTGTTCACGCGGTCGCGCGATCGAAACCAGCGTTGGGACGACCGAACCTCTCCGCCCCACACGCTCTCCTCGAGTTCCCGTCGAGGGATCACTCGTACTCGATTTCGAGTTCGTCGCCGACCTCCATCCCCGTCTCGTTTGCGTACCCGCGGGGGACCTCGAGGACCCACTTCGCTTCGCCGGTGTACTCGAGATCCCCGCCGTCCTCGCCGGGTTCGGGTGCGCGGGCGTGCTCGATCGAGTTGATCCGGCCGTCCTCCCCGACGAAGACGATGTCGATGTCGAAGTCCATCTCGTACATCACGTAGGTGCGGTCGTCCTCACTCGAGTGGACGAACAACATCCCCTCGCCGTCGGCGAGTGAGTCGTGTTCGCTCAGGCCCGTGTACCGTTCACCCCAGGTGTCGGCGACTTCGACGTCGATGACGGCCTTTTCGGTGCCGTCCTCGCCGATCACCCTGACGTCCGCGTCCTCTTCGCTCCAGGGTGCCGGCAGGTAGCCGAACTGAGCGAGGACGAATCCCGCGAGCACGACGGCGAAAAGCAGAGCGGAGACAGCGAGGACCTCCCGGGCTCGCGTGGGAACCATTCGCTTGAAGCTGTGAGACCAGAAGGTAAAGGTTATTCGGACGGACACCCTCGGATCGAGTGCGGGCTCGTGGTCTAGCTGGTTATGACGCGGCCTTTACAAGGCCGAGGTCGGTGGTTCGAACCCGCCCGAGCCCACTTCCTGCTGCGAGCAAATCCGCGAGCAGCAGGTATGTGGACCGAGGGCGGTTCGAACTAGACGAGGCGCGCACAGCGAAAGCGAGCACGTCTCGGCGTAGTTCGAACCCGCCCGAGCCCACTATTGCTGGCGCGAACAAATCCGTGAGCGCCAGCGCTGTGACGCGAGTGGCGGGTATGTTGACCGAGAGCGGTTCGAGTACGACTGCGGCTGTCCCGGGTATTCGCCAGGTCTCCCGGCACTAACACCAGGATCTCGACGCTATCAACGGATCTCACACCGATTGCCCTCAGTACTCCACGGTGACGACGACGGGCAGGTGGTCTGACGGGTACGTTCCGTTCACCTTCGTGTCATCGACGCTGTACCGACGAACGCGCCACCCGTCGGTGACGAAGACGTGGTCGAGAACCCTGTTTCTGGAGGATTCGAAGTCAGTCAGTGTCGTTGCCGGCCCCACCGTCTCCTCGGCGGCGGTTCGTGCGTCGACCAGTTTCCGATCGAACTCGTTGCTAACCAACGTCTCGTAGGCCTCTGTCCCGGGTTCGGCGTTGAAATCCCCCAACACGATGGCCGGCCGCTCGGTCGGAAGGCAGTTGAGTTCGCGCCGGACCACTCCGGCACTTTCGACCCGAGCCCGCTCGCCGACGTGGTCGAAGTGTGTGTTGAATATCGTCAACACTCTTCCGTCGGCCCGACTCCGGAAGGTTGCGTTCGTCATCACACGGGGGTACTCGGCGTCCCAGCCGACGCTGGCAACCGCGCCTGATTCGGAGAGCCATACGGTCTCTGTCCGCGTACACCCCCACCGCTCGCCGTAGCCGATCGGGGTGTGTTCTCCCGAACCGGGATCGTCGGCGACCCCAAGCCACTCGTATGCCGGCAGGTCGGCTGCCAGTTGCGCATGTTGTTCGCCCGTACACTCCTGGAACCCGATAACGTCCGGAGCGGCCGTCCGGACTCGTTCGGCGGCTCCCTCGCGGCGGTTGTCCCAGGCGTGTTCTCCGTCGTCGAGCACCGCGTGTCGAACGTTGTAGCTCATGACGGTGACTGTGCCCATTGGTGTACCGATAGGCTCGGAGCTACTTTGGTGTTGCAGGCTGGCTTTCGACGCTCCCCGCTGATACGGTGCGCTCCGAGGACCGACGCCCGTAGAACGGCCACCGGAATCCCCGTGTGTCGGGGGTCGCCGACCACTGCACAGAACGGTTGGACGACTCGAGTCGGGACACCACGACACTCGTTTGGGACACGACGTATATATCACTCGGATCCTACAAGTAGTGATGAACGCTGACAATAGAACACTGTATTTCCTCTCTGTGGGCGTGTTCGGGATCGTCGTTGGTCTGAGAGGGATGTACTGGCTCGTCACGGACGGGATCTCCTCGAGTGTTGCACTGCTCGTCGCCGGCTGTCTCGCGATCCTCGTTGGCGTTGCGGTCCAGTGGCGGACACCCGCGGTAGACACCCCGAACAGGTTCGCGTGGGTCACCGCGTTCGGCACGTCCGTCTATATCGGGGTAGCGGCGGTCGGACTTCTCTGGTAGTCGATCGGGACAGTACCTCGAGTTTCGAACCGCTCAAGTACGCCGCCTTCCTACGCCCTGGCAGTGTCACAGCAGATCGGGCAGGTCGAGACGCTCTTTTGCCACGAGACCGGAAACGACTACCTCGTCGTGGTGACCCGGGACGGAAAGCGGCTGTTCCGTGCGAAACTCGGCCTGTCGGAGACCTCCGCGGGTCCACGGCCCGCGAAGTTCAGGATCAAACGCGGCTCGAGCGAAGAGCCCCGCCAGCCGAACGAGGTCGTCGAGATCGCCCGGCGGGCAGAACGCGTTCGGATCTCCGAGCAGACCTCTCAGGAGGGACGGAAGGAACTCCGGGAGATGTTCGAGGGATACCAACTCGAGGCCAAGACCGTCCGGACCTGCCGGTACTGTGCCTCCTCCGGAACGTATTCGCCGATTACGACGGAGACGGCGATCAAAGACGACCGCGATTGGATCTGTACGGATTGCGCTCGACAGGAACTCGAGCGTCAACTCTCCTATACGGGTGGTGTCACGGGGGCGGCCAAAGACCGTCTCGAGGACCTGATGCTCGAGGTCCAGGATCTTCAACGGATCGTCAACCTGCTCAAGGGTCGACTCGATCCGGACCTCACCAAATTCGACACGATCAGCGCGACGACCGACGACGTCGATCCGGTTCGCGTCGACAGCCTGGACCTCCACCCGGACCTGCAGAACTTACTCGAGGATCGCTTCGAGACCTTGCTCCCGGTCCAGAGCCTCGCCGTCGAGAACGGGTTACTCGAGGGTGACGACCAGCTGGTGGTGAGTGCAACGGCGACGGGGAAGACACTCGTGGGCGAACTCGCCGGGATCAATCGCACCCTCGAGGGAAAGGGCAAGACGCTGTTTCTGGTCCCGCTGGTCGCCCTGGCGAATCAGAAACACGAGGATTTCGAAGAGGAGTACGGCCACCTCGTGGACGTCTCGATCCGGGTGGGTGCGAGCCGGATCAACGACGACGGCAACCGTTTCGATCCGAACGCCGACGTCATCGTCGGCACCTACGAGGGGATCGACCACGCCCTCCGGACGGGCAAGGATCTCGGTGACGTCGGCACGGTCGTCATCGACGAGGTCCACACGCTCAAGGAAGACGAACGTGGCCACCGGCTGGACGGGTTGATCTCGAGGCTGAAGTACTACTGTGAGCAACGGGCGG
>LKNC01000177.1 GCA_001564255.1 Natrialbaceae archaeon Tc-Br11_E2g1 | reverse complement strand
TCCCACCGAGGAACAGCCGCCAGGGCTGGACCTCGGTCAGCCACAGCGTCACGCCGCCGACCTCGTAGAAGTCGCCGGCCGCCGCCGAGGCGTGGAGCGAACTCGAGATCGCCCCGGACTGGACGGTCAGGGCGTAGACGGCCGCGCCGGCGACGATCCCGAGGGTGAAGACGACCCGCCAGTCCCGAGACGGTCGGTATCGCTGGAACCGGGACTGATCGGAGACGTACGACAGCGTCGACTCGAGGAACGTACTCGCCCCCGCGATCGTGCTCGTCCCCAGGTAGATCACGGCGACGCCGAGGCCGACGAACAGGCCGCCGACGGCGTAGTGGCTGATCCCCTGGGGGAACGGGTCCGCGAGTACCAGTGGAAGTACTTCGGGTGTGGTCATCGCTCTCTAGACAGGCGGGGGTGGGTTAAAGCCCATCAACTCCGGGGAAAATTGTGCCCATCTCGGACGCCGCGGTCACTCCTCGGCGTAGGTGAGTTCGTCGTCGGAGTCAGGCCGCTCCCCGTCGGCGTCCCCTCTCCGTAGCTGACCGCTGGGTTCCCGCTGTGGGCGTGAGGTCACGAACCCCTCGAGGACGACCCGGATCGGTTCGGGTGAGTCGACCACCGTCATCGACTCGGTCCTCGAAAAGCACCTGTCGGCCGATCGGGGACGTGACCGTCGGTCAGGGCGAACTCTCGTCGACTTTCCTCGCGGCGTAACCGAAGACGTCCTGGTAGCCATACGAGGACATGAGGACGGGGTAAAACGGCTCCGTCGCGACGTGGGGCGTGCCGTCGGCGGCGGCGTAGGGGTCGCCCGGATCGACGCGCTGGAAGTTCTCGACGAACACCTCGTACTCCTCGGCCCGGTCTTTGGGGATGCGTTCGACGAGCCGGAAGACCGACACGTTACGGGAGACGGTGTCGCCCGGCAACGCGTCGACGGCGGTCAGGAACGCTCGAGCCAGCCGATCGGCGTTCTCGGCGGCCTGCTCTGACCCTTGCAGGCCACACTCGACTTCGATCGTCTCGGTCGCCGTAAACAGCCGTCCCTCGATGAACTCGCCGGTGTCGACGATCGAGGCGATCGGCAGCCGCGAACAGATCTCCTGCGTTCGCCGCCGGACGCCGTTTACCACCGCGAACGGCTCGCTGTGACTCTGTGTGGAGTGTAAGGCGAAGGTCAGACAGCCCTCGAGTTCGGCCTCGAGGTCGTAGGCCAGTCGCCCCTCGTGGGTGTCGGCGGCTGGATCGCCGGGGAACGCCCGGTTCAGGTCCTCGTCGACGTACCGCTCCTGGGCGAGGAGGGCACGCTCGTTGGCGACGACGAGCTTGACCGGGCGGGTAACGTCGGGTCGTTCCTCGAGTAACCGATCGACCGCCCGGACGCCACACGGTTCGTCGCCGTGGACGCCGGCGAGGATCGCGACTTCGGGGTCGCCCACCCCCAGCTGTGCGACTCTCATTGGTCGATATAGCCGCGCGAGTGACAAATGCCGTTCGGTCTCCCGCTTCGAACCGATCAGAGGGTTCGGTAGGTTAGCTTCCGCCAGGCCCACTCGACGGGGCCATAGCGGTACCGGCGCAGCCACAGGACCGACAACACGACCTGGACGGTCCAGATCGCGAGAACGATTCCGAGCTGTTCGACCCTGCTTACGTGTCCGAACAGTCCGAGCCCGTAGCCATAGAAGACCGTCGTCGCGACCAGCGTCTGGAAGAGGTAGTTGCTGAGGGCTGTCCGGCCGACGGCGGCGAGCCCACGGCTAACGAGCGCGCCGGGCCGGCGCTGACAGTAGATCATCACGGCGGCGACGTAGGCGAGTGCGAGCAGGACACTCCCCCAGTAGTTAAACTGCGGCCAGACGACCCCTGCGGTGGCACTCCAGTCGTTCCCCACGAGGTAGACGACGCCCGCGCCCGAAAGCGCCAGGCCGCCGACGAAGCCACCGACCAGGATGCGGTAGTACTCCCCGAGTGACCGATCGTTCGAGAGGACGCCCCACTTGAAAAGCGCCATCCCCAGGACCATGGTTCCACCGTACCGCCAGAAGTGATACACGAGGAACTGTTCGGTGTGCACCGAGAACGACGAGGCGACCCGCTCGTCGAACTGTTCGGCCCAACTCCCACGGTAGATCTCGAGTTCGGTCCGGATCGTCTCCTCGGAGGCGGTCCAGAAGTCGATAGCAGCCCCCGACTCGAGTTGCATGACAGTCGCCATCCGGACGGCGAAGGGAAACGCCATCATCCCGACGCCGACGACGGCGAGGTGGGAGGGCGGGAAGTGACGCGTGGCGACGATCACGGCCCCACAGAGCGCGTAGATCACCAAGATGTCGCCGTCCCAGAGGAGGTAGGCGTGAACCAGCCCGATGACGAGCAACCAGAACGTCCGCCGGTAGTGTAGGGCAAGCGTCGAACGTTCTGCCCCACCTTTCCGCTGGGTAAAGAGGAGGACGCCGGCACCGAAGAGCAGGGAGAAGATCGTGATGAACTTCTGTTCGACGAAGAGGTGACTCAGGAGCCAGACGGCGAAGTTGACCCCCTCGAAGTCACCGTACTGGGACGGGTTCGTCCGCGCGATCGAGGGCATCGAGAACGCCTGGACGTTGATGAGCAAGATACCGAGGATCGCCACCCCACGGAGCACGTCGAGACTGGCGATGCGGTCGGATGGCGTCGTCGGGCCGTCGTCCGGGCTCACGTGAGTTGGGAGTCGGGAGTGGGAATAAAAGCTTGCGGGACTGCCCCCGGTTGCGTCACTCGAGGGCCTCGGCGTAGGCGAGGTCGACCTCGCGGGCGGTCGGGAACCCCCCGTCTAGGGGGATCTGCCAGCCCTGGAGGACCGTCGGATCCTCGAGTGCGTTCGTGACCGTCGTCCGGACCTCCAGGACGTCGACGCCGTAGAAGTCCCGCGGGACGCCACGGAAGTACTGGAGTGCGGTGGTAAAGAGACTCCGCATGCCGTCGTCGTTCTCGAAGTCGAAGTGTTTGTACGCGCCCGCACCGACCTGAACCATCCCGTGGAGGAAGGCGCTCTCGAGGGTACCACGGCCGTAGTTGTACCACTCGTCTTCGAAACAGTCGTGACTCTCGTGGTACGCATTCGAGTTGTAGAGGCGCACACCGTGGACCGTCGCCCGCCGGAGCGTCCCGTGTTCCCATCGACCCGCCGCCTCGAGCCAGCCCGTCGGGTTCCCGGGGGGTGGGTCGACGGTCGGGTCGTGGGTGTGGTCGTCCATCGTGTTCGCTTGTGGCCGGGTTCACCTAACGATGTCGTCCCAGGGCCACGTCCCCTCACCGACAGGTGTGGTGGACCGAACGTGTTCGGAGTGGGCCGTTCCGGGGTCGGGCGTCTACAGCTACCACGGACACGACGACGGCCGCCACCGACGATCCGACGACCGCGTCGCGTCGACCGAGCCGGTTTGTGTGTGATCGCGGCGACCTCTCGCGGTTTTCGGGAACCGGGTGAAGCTATCTTTCTTCGAGGAGAGAATCCCGCCGTTCACGGCGGGCGTGAATCCGACAACGCCTCCACAACCCACGTTCAGCAGCAATACGGATATTTAAGTGAAAGGGTATCGTAGCATGACGTACACCCGAGGCGGTCACACCGCCCATTCAAATGCACAATATCGGGACTCCGAGGCCTAGAACGTTCGAGACACCCTCTCGAACCGCTGTGGTGTCTCGGTCAAGATAACTCCGAGTCCCCCTGCCGGGGATAGGAGTAACGGCGGTGTGGCCCCGCCATCGGCCCGTCATGCCGACAGGTCGTAAACCAGCAAATATCCCAACCCAGCGGCGCGGTGCCGTGGGAAGCCTCGCCGTTTACGGCGAGGAGGAGGTCACTAATACGCTGGTGACCCGACGTTCGAACGGGTGAACCAGTATGCGCTTTCTCGTCGCAACCGACGGCTCGGAAGACAGTGATCGGGCACTCGAGCACGCGGTCGACCTCGCACGGGCGGCCGACGCCGACCTGACGGTCGTCCACGTCGTCACGCCACGGATCGAATCGGGCGGCACCGACCCGATCGAGTCCTTCTCGGACGCCGAACACCGGCTGGTCCGGGAGAACGTCGAACGGGCCGAAGAACGCGGAGTGCGGGTTCTCGAGGCGGCCACACGGGAAGTCGAGGAGGGGGGTCTCGAGGTCGAAACCGAGTTGCTCTACGGCGAGGCCGTCGAGAGCATCGTCGAGTACGCCGATCCCGATGTGTACGACGAGATCGTCGTCGGTCACCGCGGGCTGTCCGATCGCGCCGAGTCGTTCCTCGGGAGCGTCGCGAACGAACTCGTCCGACGGGCGGCGGTCCCGGTGACGGTCGTTCGGTAGCTCACCGAACGCGTTCGGACCGACGGACGGTCAACACTGGCACCGGCGAGAGCCTGACGACACGTTCGGCGACACTGCCAAGCAGAAAGCGCCCGAGCCCCGTCCGGCCGCGGGTCCCTATCACGATCAGGTCGACGTCGTGATCGTCGGCGTATCCGATGATCGCCCGAGACGGGGGGCCGTGGGTGACGGCGCCTTCGACGTCCTCGAGGCCGGTGTCACGCGCTCGAGTTGCAGCCTCATCGGCGATCCGTTCGCCCGCCCAGTCGAACTCCTCGACGATTACGCCGGTCTCGACGTCGTTCGCGAAGACGGTCGGATCGACGGCGTAGACGACGTGTAGCTGTGCGCTGTACCGCTCGGAGAGATCGACGGCGTGGGCGAGGACGCGGTCTGTCGTCTCCGGGCCGTCGGTCGGGAAGAGAATGCGCTCGTACATACGATCCGACTACGACAGCCGCGGTCAAAGACGTGTCCCGTCCTCACACGGATCGTTACAACGATTTCCCGGTGATCGCCGTTCCATCCGGGTCGACCACCGGTAACGGATTCCACCGGACCGTATCACTCCAGGGCACTCGCCGCCCGGACGATCTCCCGTTCGCCGAAGGCGGGACCGACGAACTGACAGCCGACGGGGAGGCCGTCGGTCTCGCCGGCCGGAACCGAGATCGCCGGCAGGTCGGCGAGGTTGACCGGGACGGTGTTGGCGTCGGCTAAGTACATCTTCAGCGGGTCCTCGAGGCCCTCCCCGAGTTCGAAGGGGGGGACGGGCATCGTCGGTGAGGCCAGCACGTCGACCTCGGAAAGTGCCCGATCGAAGTCCTGTTTGACCCACGCGCGGGCGTCCTGGGCTTTCCTGTAGTATTTGTCGTGGTAGCCGGCCGAGAGGGCGTAGGTGCCAAGGAGGATCCGGCGTTTGACCTCCTCGCCGAACCCCTCCTTGCGGGCTTTCGAGAACACCTCGTTCCAGTTGCCGTCGTAGCCACCCGACTGGCCGTATCGAACGCCATCGAAGCGGGCCAGGTTCGAGGAGGCTTCCGACATCGCGATCACGTAGTAGGCCTCGACGGCGTGTTCGATCGAGGGCAGGCTGACCTCGTGGTACTCCGCGCCTCGGGCCTCGAGGTCGGCGATGGCGTCCCAAAAGGTCTCGACGACGCCCTCGTCCGCGCCCTCGAGTAACTCCGTGGGGACGCCGACCTGTACCCCGTCGACGTCGCCGTCCGCGGCGTCGGCGTAGTTGCCCTCCCCGTCGGGTGGCTCGCGGGTGGTCGCGTCGTGGTCGTCCTCGCCGGCGACGACCTCGAGGAGTGTCGCGGCGTCCTCGACGGTGGACCCGAAGGGGCCGATCTGCTCTAGGCTGTTGGCGTAGGCGACCAGCCCGTACCGGGAGACCAGCCCGTAGGTGGGTTTGATGCCGACGACGCCACAGAAGGCCGCGGGACAGCGCACGGAGCCACCGGTGTCCGACCCGAGCGCGAGGTCGGCCTCGCCGGCGGCGACGGCGGCGGCGGAGCCACCGGAAGAGCCACCGGGGACGTGTCCCGGCGCGGCCGGGTTGTCCGTCGCGCCAAAGGCGGAGGTCTCGGTGGTCGTCCCCATGCCGAACTCGTCCATGTTCGTCTTCCCGACGATCGTCGCGCCGGCCTCGGTCAGCCGGGAGACGACGGTGGCGTCGTAGGGGGGGACGTATTCCGAGAGCATC
>LKNC01000176.1 GCA_001564255.1 Natrialbaceae archaeon Tc-Br11_E2g1 | reverse complement strand
GCGAGTAGCTGTGTCGCCCTCGATGGCGCTCGCCCGTTCGACGATCACTAGAATTAGTTTGTGACGCGATCAGCCACGGTGACCCGCTGTTCGCGAGCGTCTTCGACATCCGAGTAGAGCGTCAACGCGTGCTTGATGAGCTGTCGATCTTCCAGATTCTCCTCCCAACGTGTAATCACGTCACGGCGCTCACGGAGCTCAGCACTTGCGAGGTCGCCGTCGGCGAGCGACTGTTCGAGCTCTTCCCACGTCTCGACGTCGTAGGTCGCCTGCCACGCCTCGATCTCTTCGGTGATCGCCGTCAGTTCGTTGCGTAGCTCCTCGCGAGTGTTCTCCTCGATGAGCGTACGATCTCCTCGAAGAGCAGGCGCATGTAGTCCGGCTGATAGCGTGTCGTCTCGCCGGCATTTACATGAGTTGTTGCCCCTGGTCGACGAGGTCTTGGAGTTCCTCGTTAGTCGTACTCCAGGCGGCGTCGGCCTACTCGCTAATCCAGTTGACCGACCGCGGTTCGCGAAGCGTCTCGGCGACTGCTCGAATGCGGTCGCTGGCGATCATCGACTCACTCCACGACTGGTCCCCATCTCGTAAGGATTCGGACATACTTGGCACCGCTAGTCCTGATTCCGATACGGGAGCGGTGTCACGTCGAACGCATCGTAGTGCCGGTCGTACGTGAGGATGTGATCCACCTCTAAGGCCTCCATATGCGCTGCAACAGTGAAATCGGTGAGCGACGCATCCAGATCCGTCCACTCAACGAACGTTGCCTTGGCGTCATCAAAAACATCCTCAGAGACGGATTCGAACTGATACAGCGTGCTCTCGTCGAGCGTCGTCAGGAACGACGCGGCGTTCCGCATCGACGCTTGCTTTTTCAGTCGGGTCGCGGCCTCGTCGACGATGTGGTCGTTGACGATGAGACGACGATACGGGAGGTCGCCGTCGCGAACGAACGTCATGAACGCACGCGAAACTGCGTGCATCTGATCCCGGGGGTTGAAGAGTGCGTACAGGAACTTGGGGCCGATGACGACCTGATGACGGACGTGACCTGGGCGAAAATGCTCTGGCGTGACCGTCCCGATCGGGGTGTCAACTGGTTCAGCCATCCGAATTCAGGATTGCGCAGACGGGTCGTCGGCGAGCGTGAACGGTTCGTCGTTCCCGTGCCAGTCGTCGACGAGGTCGTCTTCCTCGCGAGCGTCCGTCGCCGCCGACGCTGGGAGCGATTCGTCCTCGAGGTCATCGAGGACGGTGAACGCCGGGTCGTTGGGATCGGCTTGCTGCTGGCGTTCGATCCACTCGATCAGCGCCTCGTGCCCGGCTTCTTTCAGTGAGAGGCCGTGTTCGCTCGCGAACTTGCGGAACCGTTCGTATTCGTCCTCGTTCAGTTCCGTTTGAACATGCTTGGTGTCGTTACTGCTCATAGGGACCTCAGTTGCTACCCCCATATACTTGCTCATGAAGTATAAGATGTTCGCATGACGTGTTTTATGGCCCGTACTCAAACCGGAGACGGAGCGGACACTGGCCCTGACATTGAAGTACAATTCCGGGACAAACCACACCAACCGATGCACAACCGATATACTGATTTCGCAGAGCTGCGGCCGACCGGCGAGGCATCCCACATTCCGGACACGAGGCTGGACGACGGGTGTGAAGGTGACCCCCGACGGCAACGCGCCGCGACGAGCGCTGGTGGCTACCCTGCTGCGCCGACGGCCGCCGATGGCGAGTGCCGGTCCTGTGGGGCGTCAGTCCCAGACGGCCAGACGAAATGCCGGTTCTGCCTCTCTAACCATCTCGGGAGTGACGCCACTCGCACGGACGAGGCCGCGTCGACGACGGTCCTCGGCATCGTCCACCTGGTCGTCGAGTCGACCACGTTCTACGGCGCCGTGGCGAAGGGCGGTGCCGCGGCGAACCTCCTCTCTGCCAACGAGGCGGAGCCGGCCGTCGACGACTACACGCTCATCTACGATCTCGACGAGGCGCCGGCGCGCCAGCTGGTCGAGGAATGGCTCTCACTCCCCGACGCGGTGCAGGTGTCGTCTGAGGAGGGAGAGCGGCTTCTCAGTGTTGCCCGTGACCGGACTGGGTGGCACGGGCAGGAAGCGTCCGAGCGTCAGGAACAGGCCCCGACGCGGCTCTACGACCAGCGTGGGGACGGCATCCGCGACGCGTCGCGTCTCGACGCGGTCCTCGACGACGCCGACGATACGGTATGGCTGGTTCCAGCGATAGCGCTCACCGAATCCACTGGCGAAGCTGGGGCTGATCGGCAGGCGTCGTCGGTACAGACGGCCCGGGAACTCGACTGTCAAACCTGTGGACGGGCGACCGACCATCGGTTCAAGAGCCACGAGTCGGTCCCGGATGAGGCGTGGACGGGGCAACCGATCTGGGAGTGTCGGGTGTGTGACTCGGCTCGCTACGGACCCAGCAAAGCAGGTCAGGACTCGCCTTAACCAACATAGCGACACAGAAACACACCAATGTTGGTTAACGAGCAGGCCCAGTCCGACAGCTACCCGCAGCCGGAGAGGTTTCTCTGCGCCGTGAATCGGCGAGGCGCTTCACATGGACCCACGCAACACGCCCGGATATCGACTGCATCGCTCACTCACCAATCTCAAGCGCATCGAGACGGCCGGACTCGACGACGCAGATCAGGAGCGGATCGAGGCAGCGAGGACACTCCTCCAGAACGTGAGTCTGCTCACCCAACCGCAACACAGCGAGGACGCCGATACACAGGTCGAGTCCTGAGCGGCGTCGCAGCGCGGGATTTGGCTGGATCGCATCGAAGAGTGTTTATGGCCCCGAAGAAGGGTGCGGGGCGAACCAGTCGTGGACGGTCTGCGAAGGGAAACAAATGCGGTCAAATACGCACAAATGGGAGACGCTCCGTGAGAATGGTATCTTCCATCCGCGTGCCAACAGCGAGATAATCGAGAAGGGGTTAGAGGCTAATGCCAACTAAGACGCTCGAAGCCACACTCGCGCCGCCAACAGCCCACAAAGAGCACAAACTGTGTGATCTGCTCGACACCTACCGTGAGGGGCTTCACGAGGCGTTCGAGGCTGGATGCGACACGACGAACGCAACCAGCGACGGTGTGACGCCCTACGACCTACCGTATCAGGCGAAAGCGGCGCTCTGTAACTACGTCCCGCAGCTCCACGACACCTACGACGCAGAGGAGTTGGATGACGACCACCCGGTTCGGCTCACCAACCAAGCCGCCGAATTTGACCACTCGCAAGAACGCGATTACGAGGTTACGTGGTGGGTACCACAGCCCGGTCGCGGGACGAACTTCTGGATACCGCTTCGAATCAACCCCGAGCAAAAGGGGCTGTGGCATGACCTCGTGGACGGGGATGCATCCCCAGGACAACTCCGCCTGCAACGGAATCGCACCTCGTGGACGCTCCACGTTACTGTCAAGTTCCCGGTCGAAGAACCCGACTACACGACAGATAGTGACGATGTGACACACATCGGTCTGGACATCGGTGAATCGGCCCTGATTACGGGCTGTGCCCTCAAGGACGGTTCACCGACTGGCCCGTTCGTGTGTGACGGTTCGCGTGCAAAGCATCTCCGCAAAAGAGATGCACACCACCCTGAAACGACTCCAAGAGCGTGACGCCGCCGAGTGGCGGATTGACGAACGATTTGACTATTTCCAGAACGCGCTGACAGATATTATCGAGAAGGTGTCTCGGCAGGCTATCGAGTACGCCCGTCGCTTCGAGAAGCCGGGAATCGTGATGGAGGACTTGACCTATATCCGCGAAGAATTGGACTACGGCGGGTACATGAACCGCCGGCTCCATGCTTGGGCGTTCGCTCGGCTACAGAAACGCGTCGAGGACAAAGCGCGAGAGGCAGGTATCCCGGTCAAGTACGTCCGGCCAGAGTACACGAGCCAGACGTGTCATGCCTGCGATCACATCGGAAGCAGGCCCGCCCAAGGCACGTTCCGGTGTACGAACGACGAGTGTCACATCACTGTGTTTCAGGGCGATATCAACGGCGCAATCAACGTTGCACAACGGGCTGACCCGTGGGGAGAGAGCGTGCCGCTGAAACCGGCAGGCAATGACTCGCCTCGGGATGGGAGTGCCTGTGACAGCACCACGACCTCGTTCGAGACGGCTCCGCCGTCTCGTGATCACGAAAGACGCGATGCGTCTTTCGAACGACACCGTAAGAGGAGCGAGCAACACTCGCAGATGACTCTCTCGGCATTTTGCGGGTCGGAACCCTCTACCAGCAATAGTCGCACTTAGCTGGTATTCCCCATGCGCGGGAAGCCGTGCCAGAACGGCGCGGAGGATGTCACCGGACGCTGTGGTTCGGCCTCCAGTACGACTCGGAGACGGTCGAACAGGGAGCAACGGTGGGGAACGGCGCGCTCGCGACGGTGCGCTGATACGACGGCGAGCCGGTCGGCGACGGCCACCTGCAGGGCCAGTTCGCGGCCCTCAAAGACGTCGGCGGCGATATGCTCGACAAGGGTGTGTTCACCCAGTCGACGGCTCGCCAGTACCTCAAGCAGAAGCTCGCTGAGCGGGTCGGGGACCGACAGGAGCTGCTCATTCCAACCGGAGAATCACCCTTCGAGAAGGCGATCCTGAACCACTCCTAGATCAATAACTCTGCTGAACTCTTCAAGAAGTGACAGAATCGACGTGCGAGATACAGAGCATTTATTCAGCACGCAGGCCCTATCATCTGAAGCATTTCAACGGTGCCGGCGAGCCGGACCGAAAGGACTACGCGCCGACCGGCCGACCCCGGAGCCGTGACGGCCGACGACCGGGGGACGGAGACGACCGACGCGACCGTCGAGGAGCCGACCGACGCGACCGTCGAGGAGGCGATGCTCGCCGAGGCGCGGGTCCACGCCCGAGCCGTCGAGCTCCCGGTGGATCTCGACCGCGTCGAGTGGGAGACGTCGACGCGGGCGCGTCGCCGGGCGGGAGCGTGCCGGTGGGACGCCGACCGCGGGGTCGCGACGATCGTCCTCTCCAGGCGGGCCTACGAGCGCTACGATCCGGCGGCGTTCGCGGCCGTCGTCCGCCACGAGCTCGTCCACGCCTGGGAGTTCCAGCGGTTCGGCGAGTCGGGACACGGCCCCCGATTCCGCGAGCGGGCCGCGGCGATCGACGCGCCCCGCCACTGTGAGCCGTTCGCCCGGCCGCGGTACGAACTCGCCTGCCGCGAGGACGGCTGTGAGTGGCGGGCCGAGCGCCACCGCGCCTCGAAGCCGGTCCGGGCGCCGGACCGGTACCGGTGTGGGGACTGTGGCGGTCCGATCGCCGTCGAACACGTCGAGAGCGGACGGACGTGGACGACCGCGGGCGGCTACGGCGGAGCCAAAGCGGCGCTCGGCGACCGGTGGTGAGCCGCGGCCGTCGGTGACTCTGACGACGGTTCGATCGTGGCGTCGTCCGACGGGACCGGTGGCCGTTCCGCCGGCCTCGATCCGTGGGACCGTTCGACGGGACCGGTGGAGCTATCCGACGGGACCATCAGGTGACGGTATGGTTCGGGAAGGGGACGTTGCACCCACGTTCACGCTGCCGAAAGCCGGCGGGCGGTCCTACGACGACGTCGAGCCGTTCAGCCTCTCGGATGCGCTCGGGGACGGACCGATCGTCCTCGCGTTCTACCCGGCCGCGTTCACCGGCGGCTGTACCGAGGAGATGTGTGCGTTCCGGGACGGGATGGACGGCTTCGAGGCCCTCGACGCGGCGGTCTACGGGATCAGCGTCGACCTCCCGTTCGCCCAGAACGTCTGGATCGACCGCCACGGGCTGGGGATCGAGATGCTCTCCGATTGGAACCACGAGGTGATCGCCGACTACGACGTCGTCTACGAGATGGCCGGCGGGATCGAGGTCGCCCAGCGGGCGGTGTTCGTCGTCGACGCCTCGGGGATCGTCACCTACCGCTGGGTCAGGACGGACGGGAACCCCGAGTTCGAGCCGTTCGTCGAGGAGGTCCGCGAGGCCGTCGCGGCCGCCAGAGACGGCTCGTCGGCG
>LKNC01000175.1 GCA_001564255.1 Natrialbaceae archaeon Tc-Br11_E2g1 | reverse complement strand
TACCACCAGTTCCGTCGGGATCACTCGCCCGTCGTAACTCTCCTTTTCGACTTCGACGCGGATTTCCTCTTGTCCCTCGTCGACGATCTGTTTGAGTGTACAGTTGCCCGTCCCGCATACCTTGTCGTTACAGAACTGGTCGTAGCATTTGGTCCCGTATTGACCTTCGGCTTCGATCCCCCCCATCTCCCTCATCCGATCGTTCTCGAGAACGACGTTGAACTCCGTATCCAGGATTCGCATCGCAGCGCCCGAGGAGTCCATGATCTGTCGGATGTTGTGCTTGAGGACGTCCCTGATCTCGTCCTCACTGAGTGTCTTTCCACGGGTGATGTTCTGTGTGAGATCCCCCTTTCCACGGGGGGTATCACGTGTTAGGTTATTTTTACCTCGAGACATGACCTGCGCTTCACAGCCACGTAGCTTAGCATTTTGGGCCAAACGCTCAGTAGAATACATATTCGTGGAATGATCCCTGTATTATTATACACACTCGGTTTTCTACGGTCGCGCGGTGTCACACAGCCGCAATTAGGAACGGATACCGCAAGAACGCCGGCCGGGACTGACGGGGGAGAACAAATATTTCCCGCTCGACCGTTCGTTTATCCTGTCGGACGCCCTACCACGGGCATGACACAACCCGTCGAGGAACTAGTCGCAAAACTCCACGAACACCTCGAGACGACCCAGTCGCTGCCCGTCGAGCGCGAGGCCAGCCGGTGGATCGGCGAGGCCGAGGCGGTCGTGAGTGACCTGGTCTACGCCGACGTCGAGGCAGCAGTGATCGAAACGCGGGTGTCCCACGTCGTCGAACTCCTGGGCCATGTCGACGGGACCGGCGACGACGACGCCGACGAACACGTCCGTGCCGCCCGAGAACTCGCCGAACGGATCCTCGAGGCCGTCGACGCGTAGCCCGGGCCCAAGGCCCGGAACTCCCGAACCCATTACGATCTCCTATGTGTTCCGACGCTGCCGGGAAAAAAGCGAATTTCGGATTAGGGTGTTACTCGAAGTGGTCGAGACACTTCTGGTACTCCTCTTCGGACTTCTCCCAGTCGACGACGTCGAAAAAGCCCTCGACGAAGCTGCCACGGTCCGGGCCGTAGTCGTAGTAGTAGGAGTGTTCCCAGACGTCACAGGCGAGGATCGGATGGGAGCCCCAGAGGGCACCCTGGTCGTGTTTGTCGACGGGGACGTTGCGCAGTTGCTTTGCGACGGGGTCGTAAACGAGCAACGCCCAGCCACTCGCTGCGCCCGCTGCGGCCTCGAATTCGCCTTTCCAGCCCTCATACGAGCCGAAGTCCTCCTCGATTCGGTCGGCGAGGTCGCCCTCGGGTTCGCCGCCGCCGTCGGGGGACATGTTCTCCCAGAACAGCGTGTGCAGATAGTGGCCACAGCCGTTGTGGGTAACACTCGACAGTGCACCCGGCGTGGAGCCGTAGTCGCCGGACTCGCGGTTTTCCGCGAGGGTCTCCTCGGCGCTGTTGAGCCCGTTTACGTAGCCCTGGTGGTGGGTGTCGTGATGCCAGGTGACGACCTGTTCGGAGATCGCCGGCTCGAGTGCGTCGTAGTCGTACGGTAGTGGGGGGAGTTCGTGGTCGGTCATGGTGACACTCGGTTTAACGGGCTCTCACCTGTTAAGCATTTAGGTGATAAATGCTAGCACAACGTCCCCGCCGACACGACCGACGGCTCCGACGTCCGCCCCGTCCGCTAGACACGTTCTTTGTGACGGGCGTGGTCGAGCCACTCCTCGAGGGAGGGCTGGCCCCAACGTCGCACCGTCTCGCTCCGTGAGTCGTACTCGACGATACCCGCGTCCTCGAGTCGTGGCAGGTGCTTGTGCTCGAGTGCTACCTTGAGTTGCTCGCGGTGTTCCGGCGAACCCGTGTTGCCCTCGAGTGAGAGAACGTACTCGATAATTTCCTCCAGAGTCACGACGCCGCCTTGGGCCTCGTACAGGCAGTAGAGGGTGTGTCGCCGTCGTCGTTCCGACAGTAGATCGAAGACCCGATCGAGTGATGGCGCCTCCGCGGTCAGCAGCCGTTCACCCTCCCGTTCGGGTTTACGCATCGTCGGACCTCCTACCGTGAGTTGCCATTCGAAATCACCGCCAGAGCGTACCGTCTCGGGTACATTAGGTGTTACGTGTGTCTAGGCGGTAGACGTAATAATTGTTTAAGGAGTTCGATCGGTCGGGTCCGGTACCGGGCGACAACCGGCTCGCGACCGGGAGTGTCCTGCCCGGAGAACGGCGGGACTCGGTTGACTGACTACTCGTAGAGCCAGCCCGCGTCGTGGTGTTCGTAGTCGACGAGTTCGTCGTCGTCGAAGTGGATCGCGATCTCGCGTTCGTTTGCGCCGTCGTCCTCGTGGTCTGCGGCGTGGACGACGTTCCGACCCAGGTCGAGGGCGTAGTCGCCGCGGATCGTTCCGGGTTCGGCCTCGAGGGGGTCAGTCTCGCCGATCATCCCCCGGACCTGGCGGGTCGCGTCCTGTCCCTCCCAGACCATCGGGACGACGGGACCGGACGTGATGAAATCGACCAGATCGTCGTAGAACGGCTTGTCCTCGTGTTCGCTGTAGTGCTCTTCGGCGCGTTCACGGGGCATGTTCTCGACTTTGATTCCGACGAGCTTGAGCCCGCGATCCTCGAGTCGCGAGACGACTTCACCCACGAGTCCGCGTGCGAAGGCGTCGGGTTTGATCATCACGAACGTCCGCTCGTGGTCGCTCATTGTTCGGCCTCCGCCTGTTCGTCTTCGGCGTCTTCTTCGACGTCCGCTTCGGCGTCCTCCTCGACGTCCGTTTCGGCGTCCTCCTCGACGTCCGCTTCGGCGTCCTCCTCGACGTCCGTTTTGGCGTCTTCTTCGCCGTCCTCCTCGACGTCGTCTTGCTCGGGTTGTTCCTGAACCGGGCCTTTGTTCCGGCGACCGGCCTCGGTCCACTCCAGATCACGCGGTTCGCGCCCGAGCTTGTAGTTTTTCTCCGCCTTCGAGTCGACGAAGTGGAGCACGGTACCGTCTGTCCGGACGTACATGATGCCCGTTCCGGGCTCGATCTCCTCGCCGGTGTAATCACAGGTGCGCTTTTCGACCATTATTGTCCTCCGATGGAGTCTGCCTCGCGGGCGGTCTCGCGCAACTGCAACACGTCACCTTTGCGGACCGGCCCGAGGCAGTTTCGGGTGATGATGCGACCTTGATTCTCGCCCTCCTGAATCCGGCATTTGACCTGCATGGCTTCACCGTGCATGCCGGTCTTGCCGACGACCTCGATGACCTCGGCGGGCGTAGAGCCGCTTTCCTCTTCAGCACTCATGTTCGGTCACCTCAGCGGAGGTCCTCGACCTTGCCTGCGATGTCCTCGACGTCGCCGGAGGCCTCTCCGGCGTTGACGATCGCGGCGGCGGCCGAGCCGACCTCGAGGCCGGCGGCGTGGCCGACGTCGTCTTGGGTCTCGACGAAGACGAACGGGATCCCCTTCTCGTCTGCGAGTTCGGGGATGTGCATCACGATCTCCTCGGGGGAGACGTCTTCGGCGACGTAGACGAGATCGGCGTTACCACGCTCGATCGCTTTGGTCGTCTCGTTGGTTCCTTTCTTTACGCTACCGGTGTCTCGTGCGACCTCGAGCGCCTCCAAGGCGTCCTCTTGAAGGTCGGCTGGGACTTCGAATGTTACGTATACTGACATTGGTTGTTCACCTATCTCCCACGCGCAGGCTCGCACTCCCCTGCCCGTCCGGGCCGGTCCCGGGCCGACAATCCGGCGAAGGTCCTGTGGGGCTAGGAGCATCATCAACCCCGCGTAGGGTGTACCACCCCGTAGCGTTTGACTCCTTAAAAGCGTGTCCAAACGCCCGGAGGGATGGCACGCGTCCACACCCTATTTGACGGGTGTCTCCCGGAATTTATCCTCGAGCCGACACGACCTCGAGTCGACCTCGGGGGGATCCAACAGCAACTTACTGGCCCGGGCTCGAATCGGGCGTATGAACGTCGCCGACGTCGCGCTCGACCTCCGGCGGGACGGGGCCCGCGTCGACGAGCGCCGGCTTCTCGTCCTCTCGGGCGATCGCCAAAGAGCTTACGCGGACCTCGAGGCCGCCCTCGACGCACTCGAGGTCGCCATCACGGAGACGACGCTCGTCGGCCCCGAGGATCGACTGCGCTGTGAGCGGATCCCGACGGCGACCGCCGGCCGACTGCTGGGGACGACCCGCGAGGTCGTGATCGTCGACGCCCACGAGGACTTCCGCCCGAACGCGCTCGGACAGGTCGCCGGCGTCGTCGACGGCGGTGGCCTCCTGATCCTGCTGGTTCCACCGCTCGCCGAGTGGCCCGACCGCCGGGACGGCTTCGACGACCGACTCGCAGTCCCGCCTTTCGCCCTCGAGGACGTCTCGGGGAACTTCCGGGAACGGCTGGTCGAGACGCTACGCGCCCACCCGGGTATCGCAATCGCCGACGTCGATAACGACCGCCTCGAGCGTGACGGGCTGATCGACCCCGCACCGGGACTCCCCGCCGAGTCCATCGAACCGCCCGAAAACCCGGAGTTCCCCGCTGAAGCCTACGAGGCCTGTTACACGGCCGACCAGGTCGAGGCGCTGGCCGGCCTCGAGACGCTGGCGAACTCCGAGGCGGCCGTCGTCCTCGAGGCCGACCGCGGCCGTGGCAAATCGAGCGCCGTCGGGCTCGCGGCCGGTTCGGCCGCTGTCGACGGCGAGACCGTTATCGTCACCGCGCCCTCGGCCGGAAACGCCGACGAGGTGTTCGCACGCGGGCGGGAGCTCCTCGAGGACCTCGATCGACTGGCGGCGGGAAGCGACGACCACGACCTCGAGTCCACTACCGGCGGGCGGATCCGATATCTCCCGCCGACGGAGGCGATCGGGGCGGCCCCGGATGCGGACCTGGTCGTCGTCGACGAGGCCGCAGCTTTGCCCGTCGCAGTCCTCGAGTCGCTACTCGCTGCCGACCGGATCACCTTCGCCACCACGATCCACGGCTACGAGGGTGCGGGCCGGGGTTTCTCGGTCCGGTTTCGCGATCGACTCGAGGACAGCGACCTCGAGGTGACGGACCTCTCGCTCACCGAACCGATCCGATACGCTGGCGGGGATCCGGTCGAGACGTGGGCCTTCCACGCGCTCGCACTGGACGCCCGCCCCGCGGTCGACCCCGTGGTCGCGGCGGCGACGCCGGAGGGGACGACCTACAGACGGCTGACGCCCGAGACGGTACTCGAGGACGAACACCTCCTCGCGGAGACCTTCGGCTTGCTCGTGCTCGCTCACTACCGGACTGAACCCGACGACCTCGCCCGACTCCTCGACGCGCCGAACCTCTCGGTCCGTGCACTCCTCTACGACGGCCACGTGGTGAGCGTCGCGTTACTCGCACGCGAAGGCGGCCTCTCGAGTGAGGACCGGGCGATGATGTACGAGGGCGGACGCATCCGTGGGAACATGCTTCCGGACGTGTTCACGAGCCAGCTCAGAGACGAACGCGCCGGCGAGCCGGTCGGTCTTCGGGTCATGCGCATCGCGACCCACCGATCGGTGCGCTCGCGCGGGCTCGGATCGAGGCTGCTCGAGTGCGTCCGCGAGGAATTTACCGACGAGGTCGACTGGCTCGGCACCGGCTTCGGCGCGACGCCCGGCTTGCTCGAGTTCTGGTCGGAAAACGGCTACTCGACGGTCCACGTCTCGACGACGCGAAACGACGAGAGCGGCGAGTACTCCGCGCTCATGCTCGCGCCGACGAGCGACGCAGGCGAGGCACTTCGGGACCGCCACGCCGAACGGTTCGCCCGGCGGGTTCCCGCAGTGTTCTCCGACGCACTCGAAGACCTCGGGGCAGACGTCGCCCGCGGCGTTCTTCGGAGTGTGGCGGGCGCGCCCGACCTCGAGCTTTCCGACCACGAGTGGCGCGTCGTCGCCGGGTCGGCCTACGGTCCCGGCCCCTTCGACGTCGACCCGGGACCCTTCCGCCGGCTGGTCGTGCGCTACTTCGTCGACGACCCCGACGGGATCGACCTCCCGGGACGCGAACAGCGGCTGCTCGTCATGC
>LKNC01000174.1 GCA_001564255.1 Natrialbaceae archaeon Tc-Br11_E2g1 | reverse complement strand
GACCTCGTATCCCCAGTCGGTCGCGTCGAAGCCCTCGAGGGCGGCGATCTGTGACTCCCAGCCGGCTCGTGAGGCGTCCCCATCCGCTCGCCAGTCGACGATCCCGTCGAGGACGTCGGGTTGTGCTCGCTGAAACTCCCCGTCGAACGCCGCCTCGAGGGTCTCCCGGAGAGCTTCGCGGTCCTCCGGCGGCGCGTACAGTCCCTCGAGGTCGAACTCGGAGCCGCGAGCACCGGTTCCGAAAAGCGAAAGCGTCGCGACCCGACTCGAGGTGCGGGCGGCCTCGAGGGCGATGGCACCGCCGAGACCGGCCCCGACGACGTGGGTGTTTCGGGCCCCGACGGCGGCGAGGACGCTCTCGAGGTCGTCGGCGAGCGTCTCGAGGTCGTAGGGCCCCGGCGGACGGTCCGAGCGGCCGGTTCCCCGGAGGTCCCAGACGACGGCCTCGTAGGGGCCGGCGACGGCGGCGTGTTGCCATCCCCACGACCAGCCGCCCAGGCCCGCCTCGGGGACGAAGACGACGGGCGTACCCTCCCCGTCGGTTTCGTAGTACAGCGAGACGGCCCCGTTTTCGACGGTCGACATAGTGGTCTCGACGGTCTCGACCCCGAGGACGGTTTCGGTTCGGGACGAACGCTTTTATCGAACGGCGAACCTACTCCCTTGCGTGTCGGGAACAGCCGAGTACATGCGCTTTTTCCCGTACGGGGAGCCCTACGAGAACCAGCGGGAGGCGATGGACCGTATCCACAACGCCCTCTCTCGCGGTCAGGACGTGCTCTTCGAGGGGGCCTGTGGGACCGGCAAGACCCTCTCGTCGCTCGCCCCGGCCCTCGAGGTCGCCCGCGAGCAGGGCAAGACGGTCGTCATCACGACGAGCGTCCACCAGCAGATGCGCCAGTTCGTCGCCGAAGCGCGGGCGATCACCCGCGAGGAATCCATCCGCGCCGTAGTGTTCAAGGGCAAAGGCTCGATGTGTCACATCGACGTCGACTACGAGGAGTGTCAGGCCCTCCGAGATACCACCACGGCGGTAGTCGACGCCGAAGAGGACCGCGAGCGACTCGAGGAGCGCCAGCGGGACTTGCTCGCACAGAGCCGGGACGGTGACGGGGGTGCCGCCGAGGCCCGTAGCGCGGTGATGGACGAACTGGCGGATCTCGAGGGGCGGATCGAGGACTTAGCGGAGGCGAACGTCTGTGATCACTATCACAACAACCTCACCGAGGACACCGAGGACTTCTTTTCCTGGCTGTTCGAGGACGTCCGCACCCCCGAACAGATCTACGAGTACGCCGAGGACCGCACCCTCTGTGGCTATGAACTGCTCAAAGAGGGGATCGAGGGCGTCGATCTGGTGGTCTGTAACTACCACCACCTGCTCGATTCGACCATCCGCGAGCAGTTCTTCCGGTGGCTCGGCCGGGATCCCGAGGACGTCATCGCCGTCTTCGACGAGGCCCACAACCTCGAGGACGCCGCCCGCGAACACGCCACCCGCACGTGTTCCGAACGGACCTTCGACGCCGCACTCGAGGAACTCGAGGAGGCTGACGATCCCCGAGCCGATGACGCCGCGAACGTCCTCGAGGCGTTCCGGGACGCCGTAGTCGAGACCTACGAGGACTCCTTTGGGTTCGGCCAGCGTGAGCGAACCGGCGAGAACTGGGAGGACGTTGCCATCGCCAACGAGGACCGCCGGGACGACCTCACCCTCGCTTTCTTACAGCGGTACTCGGGTCAGGGGATCGACGCCGACCTCGAGGCCGCCCTCGAGGTGGGCAGGCGGTTAGACGAGGAGTACGAGGAGGCCTACCGAAACGGTGAGAGTGCAACCCGTACCGAGTGTCAGACTCTCCAGGCGGGCGCGTTCGTCGACGCCTGGATGGCCGAGGGCGACCAGCGCGGGCTCTATCCCGTCGTCTCGGTCCGTCGGGACGGCGGGACCGACGAGGTCTACGGCCGGGCGGAGCTGTACACCTGCCTGCCACGGCAGGTGACGGGCCGGCTGTTCGAGGAGGTCTCGGCTACCGTACTGATGAGCGCGACCCTTCAGCCCTTCGACGTGACAGGGGACGTCCTCGGCCTCGACGATCCGGTGACGATGGCCTACGGACTGGGGTTCCCCGAAGAACGGCGACGGACGTACGCCGTCGAGACGCCACCGCTGTTCTCGAGTGATCGTGAGGACCCCGACGTCCAGGCGGCCGTCGCCGACACTATCGCCGACGCCGTCCGCTTTACCCCCGGGAACACCCTCGCCTTCTTCCCCAACTACGGCGAGGCCGCCCGCTATGCCGACCGTCTCGAGGGCCGGGTGGACTCGACGGTCTACCTCGACGAACCCGGCGTGGCGGTCGAGGACCTCCGCACACGGTTCGTCGCCGACGACGACGCGATCTTGCTGACCTCGCTGTGGGGGACCCTCGCCGAGGGGGTGAGTTTCGACGGCGAGGACGCCCGGACGGTGCTCGTGGTCGGCGTTCCTTACCCCCACCTCGACGATCGGGCGGAGGCGGTCCAGGAGGCCTACGACGCCGCCTTCGAGGGGACTCAGACCGGCTGGCGCTACGCCGTCGAGATCCCGACGGTGAGAAAGACCCGCCAGGCACTCGGTCGGGTGATCCGTGCGCCCGGGGACGTCGGCGTCCGCGCCCTACTCGATCGACGCTACTCGCGGGGGGCCAAATCCGACCTCGGCAAGTACAGCGTCAACGGGGCGTTTCCACACGAAGAACGCGAAGAGCTGATGGACATCGACCCCCCGAAACTGAAGTTCGCGATGCTCAACTTCTACACCGACCACGACGCCTACGACGGCGAGCCGCCGAAACCCTAGTCGAACCCGTCGACGCCGGCGTCGCCTTCGCCCTCGAGATCGTTCTCCGTTAGCTCGAGGTCGGCCGCCGCGCCGTCGTCGATTTCGATGACGACTCCCTCCTCCGTTTCGGCAATCCCGAGGAACTCCTCGAGTGCGAGTTCGGTCTCCGCTTCGACCCGCAACGCGAGCCGAAGTGTGGCCTCGAGGTCGCGGCTGATTTCGTCGCCGAGGTCGTCGCGGGTGAGCCCCTCGATGCTGTAGGCCCCCTCGGGGTGGAGGTACTGGAAGGGGTGGTCGTTGGGGACTTCCCGGAGGTCGACGTCGAACGACCAGGCGTACGGGAACAGCTGGACGGCGTAGCCCTGTGGCTTCGGTACTGCTCGGCCCGCGGCGGTCAGTGCGAGAGTCAGTGCGTTCGATCGGGCGTCCGTGTCGTAGTAGACGCCGGGCATGCCGGGTATCGGGAGTCGCATGGGCGAGAGAGCGCTCTCTCGGGACATGAGTCTGTCCCCGGAATACCACGGGGTGGCCCCCAGACCGGAACACAACCCCGAGTTGCGGCCGGTCAGAAGACGTCGAACTTGTCCCGGCGGTAGAGATCTAGTTCGAAGACCGACGACTCTTCTCTGGTCGCTGCGAACGCGATCGCCTCGGCGATCTCCTCGGGTTCGCTCGCCTCGCCCTCCTCGAAGTGTTCGGCGAAGGAGGCTCCATCGGAGGTCTCGAACCCGGTTCTAACTTCCGAGGGGTTGATCACGGTGACGCCGACGCCGTCCTCGCCCGCCTCGGCCGCGACGCTCTTTGCGAACCCACGGACCCACCACTTCGAGGCCGCGTAGACGGGGTTAAACGATCGCGGGAACTTCCCCGCGGCGCTGGCGACGAACAAGAGGTGCCCCTCGCGTTCGCGGAGGTGGGGCAGGGCCGCCCGGGTCGCATAGAACACCCCGTCGACGTTCGTCTCCTGGATCGTGTGGTAGTCGTCGCTCTCGAGGTCCTCGACGCCACTTCCCCGGGCCAGCCCCGCGTTGTTCACCAGCACGTCGATTCCCCCGAACCTGTCGACGGTCTCGGCGACCATCGCGTCGACCTCGTTTTCAGAGCGGACGTCCGTCGGGGCGACGAGCGTCCCGACGCCGTACTCGGCCTCGAGGTCCGCCGCTAGCTCCTCGAGTGTCCCCTCACTGCGTGCGGCGAGGACCAGGTTCGCCCCCTCGGCAGCCAGTTCGTGGCAGGTCGCCGCGCCGATGCCGGAACTCGCTCCCGTGACGATCGCTACCCCTCCTTCGAGTCGGTCAACGGATGCCATACCAGTCGATCGGAGCCGAGACTGTTCGGCCTTTCGTTCTCAGTATTTCTCGAGGTCGTACAACTCGCCGTACTTCTCGGCCACGTACTCGAGGAAGTACTCCGCGGTAACCGCCTCGCCGGTGGCCTCCTCGATCAACTCGGGCGTGGTGTAGCGTTTGCCGTGACGGTGGACGTTCTCCCGGAGCCACCCGTTGAGGTCGTCGAACTCGCCTTCCCGGATCCGTTCTTCGAGGTCACCGACCTCGTTCTCGACGGCGGCGAAAAGCTGTGCGGCCAGGACGGAGCCAAGCGAGTACGTCGGGAAGTAGCCAAAGGAGCCGTGTGACCAGTGGATGTCCTGGAGACAGCCCTCGGCGTCGGTCTCGGGGCGGATTCCGAGGTACTGCTCGTACTTGTCGTTCCAGACTTCGGGGACCTCGCGTACCTCGAGGTCGCCACGGATGAGATCGCGTTCGATCTCGAAGCGGATCACGATGTGGAGGTGGTAGGTGAGTTCGTCTGCCTCCACGCGAACGAGGTTGTCCTCGTAGACCTGGTTTGCCGACTCGTAGGCGTCTCCGGGTGTGACGCTCTCGGTCGCGGGGAACCGATCGTGGATCGCCGGCAGGAATCGCTCCCAAAAGGGCCTCGAGCGGCCGACGTGGTTCTCCCAGAGCCGCGACTGCGATTCGTGGACCGAGAGGTCCCGGGCCTCCCCGAGTGGCGTCCCGTACCCCTCGTCGGGGAGGCCGATGGTGTAGTTGGCGTGGCCGAACTCGTGGATCGTCGAGGTGATCGACCCCAGGAGATCGGATTCGTCGAAACGGGTCGTCACGCGGGCGTCGAACTGTGTCCCCGACGAAAAGGGATGGGGCGCGGTGTCGAGTCGGCCGCGGTCCCAGTCGTAGCCGAGTTCGTCGAGGACGTCCCGACAGACCGCTTCTTGCGTGTCGGCGTCGAACTCCCCCGAGAAGGCGTCGGTCTCGAGGTCGGCCTCGCTCTCTGAAATCGCCTCGATCAGGGGGACCAGTTCCTCCCGGAGCTCCGCGAGGATCGTCGCCGCGGCCTCGAGGTCGATGTAGGGTTCGTATTCCGCGAAGAGGACGGCGTAGGGATCGGCGTCGGGGTCGACGTGGTCGGCGTACTCGCGTTTGAGGTCGACCAGTTTTTCCAGGGTCGGCGCGAACGTCTCGAAGTCGTCCTCGGCTCTCGCCGCTTTCCACCTGGGGTGGGCGTTCGAGGTCGTCTCGGAGATCTCCTCGACCAGTTGTTGGGGAACGCTCGTCGCACGATCGTACTCCCGGCGGAGCTCCCGGACGACCGCTCGTTTCCCGTCCTCGAGGTCGGCCCCCTCGAGGGCCTCGAGGAGCGCCCCGGTTTCCTCGGCGGTCAGCAGTTCGTGGCCGATCGAGGACAGCGTCGAGAGCTGTTTGGCCCGTGCCGGCGTCCCCGCCTCGGGCATCACGACCTCCTGGTCCCATCGGAGGATACCGGCGGCGTTGCCGACGTTCCTGATCCGTTCGACTCGGTTCTCGAATCGCTCGTACGTCCCGGCTCCCGCCGTTTCCGTCCCGTCTGTCGTCATCGGGTCGACGTAGTCGGTCCGTCCGTATCAACTCTCGGCTGACGGAACCGACCTCTCGGGCGTTCGACGGCGATCCCGTGAACCGAAGTGTTTATCAACTAGCCTTACAGTCTGGCAAATTGAGGGGAAGCGATCCACTTACCAGACGATCGACACTGAAGTTTGCGGGCGCGACTGCCGTGACGTCACTCGTCGCCGGCTGTCTCGACGACGGTGAAGCGAGCGGGGACGCCCTCGAGATCAGGTGAACTGCCTCGGGGTCAAGCCCCGAGGCTTCCCGTGGTTTAGTCGGATACTCCCATCCGATCATCGGCCTGATAGCCTCGAACGGTCGGGTGGGTCACGGTCGGGGCGTCCACAGCCCCCGATGCCTGCCGTCGCACCTT
>LKNC01000173.1 GCA_001564255.1 Natrialbaceae archaeon Tc-Br11_E2g1 | reverse complement strand
GTTCTCGATCCTCCCGCCGCCGGCACGCGACCGCCTCGAGCGGTTCGATCCGGCCTGGTACGACCTCGCTGCGTGGGTCCTCGGGACCCACCCGCCGACCGACCGGCGAATCGAGCGACTCCGGGCGCTCGCCGCCCGGCCACCCCGGATCACGGGGTCGACTGATCGAGACGAGGAGGACTCCCGGCCGGAAGAACGGGGTGGGCTCCCGGTGAGCTACGAGTCCGAAGACCGGTAGCCGTCGAAAAGGGTAAAGCCGCGACACCCGACCGTCGACCCATGAGTACGCTTGACGAGACGGACCTAGAAATCCTGCGGCTCCTCGTCGAGGACGCGAGACGACCGTACAGCTCGATCGCAGCGGAGGTCGACCGCTCGCCACCGACGGTCTCCGATCGCATCGATCGCCTCGAGGAACTGGGCGTCATCCAGCGGTTTACCCTCGACCTCGATCGCTCGACGTTCACCGATGGGATCGAACTCCTCCTCGACCTCGAGCTCTCGGCGACCGCCGCGGGCGTCTCGGCCACCCTCGCCGACGCCGCCTGGGTCGAACACGTCATCACCACCGCCGACGGGCGCGTGCTGGCGGTTGCGACCGCCCGTCCGGACCGGATCCGGGGGCTGCTCGCCGAGACGGTCGACACCGACGTCGTCGACTCCTACCGCGTCCACCCCATCGAGGGACGGGCCTGGTCGCCCCACGTCGGCGAGGCCGAACTCGACCTCGAGTGTGCCGAGTGTGGGAACACCGTCTCCGGCGAGGACTTCACCGCCGAACTCGAGGGCGAACGCTATCACTTCTGTTGTCCGGTCTGTCGTTCGCGATTCGAGGAGCGATACGCCGAACTGTCCGAATCAGCCTGACACCGACGGTCCTGAGTCCCCACCCCGGGAACGCACCCGGACGGTCGTGACTCGGGACCGCAAAACCGGGCCGTTCGGCGGGCTAGATCTCGCCGTCGTCCTCGAGGTCGTCTATGTACTCGTGGGCCTCCTCCAGGATCTCGCGTGGCCCGTCCTGGGTGACGGTGTTTACCGCCTGTTCGTAATCGCGCCACTGGAGATCCCTGTGTTCTTTCGACAGCTCCGCGCTCGCCTCGTAGGACTTGGCGATAAAGAGGTGGACGGTCTTGTGGATCGTCGTCCCGTTCGCCTCGAAGACGTAGCTGTAATCCTTCCGGAACCCGTCGAGGAGCCGGAAGTCGTCGATACCTGCCTCTTCTTTCACTTCGCGGATAGCCGTCTGCTGTAGTTCTTCCTCACCCTCGACACCGCCCTTCGGAAACTCCCAGTCGCCCGGGCGGCTCTTGAGTAGAAGATACTCGCGCCGGCCCCGCGTATCGCGAAAGAGGATCGCGCCTGCGCTCGTAGCTTCGACTGCCATTACCTTAGGTAGCGTATGAATCGTTAAGAGAATATCGGAGTCCCCGCCGTTCGGCGGATCACAGTAGGCTTTTACGCCCGGGGCGTGGACGGGCGTACAGCAACCATGACCTTCGTCACCCGCCTTACCCTCCAGAGCGGCGACAGGGCCGCACTCGAGGGGATCGTCGAGGACATCAGATCCACCGCGGAAAAAAAGGGCGCGCCGCTCAAGGGCCCACACTCGCGCCCACCGGAGAACCTTTCGGCCCCCCAGCCCAAACGGCTCCACGCCGACGACGAACGGGCCTACACCTCGTGGGAATATACGGTCTTTACACGCGAACTCGAGATCCACGGCCACGACAACCTCGCACGGAACATTGCCTCCCAGAACTTCCCCGATTCGGTCCACATCGAGGCCGAGGTCAAGCAGATCCACAGCACCGGGTGATACCCCCCGAGCTCACGAAAACGTCTACTGGACGGGAGTTCTGTCCCGGATCGGTAACTCCGGCTCTCACATACTGAGCTGTGACGGCGTTCCCCGGTCGTGACACGAGGTCAACGAAAACACAGCACACGAGCAAAGCGAGTGAGACCGCGTTCGGGTGGTTCGATCCCCGGCCGGCACACCGTCACTCCGGACTGGGTGTATTCAGAGATATAAGGTGACACGGGGGATATTGACACAACGCTTTTTTACACAATGGTACTCGATCTCACACGTGGAGAACGCGTGTCCGAACCGGGTTGGATCCCGGAACGGCAGGGCCATCACGCATCGAACGCCGGTGGCGTAACTCCGCCGGCGAGCGTACTCGAGGTGACGCGAGGAGACACACCCCGGCAGTCGACGTGAGTACTGGATCAGGTATGTCCGAACAACCAGCTACCCATCGATCACAGAACCGCGCGAAAACTACCGCCTCACACAGCGGGAGAGAGCCGATACGTCGCAGCGTCGAAGTGGAGTACTGGGTCATCGACGAGAACGGGCGGCTAACAGAACCGGGCGACCTCGTCGATGCGTCCCCGGGAGTCGAACGGGAGTTCGTCGCCCCCCTGCTCGAGGTCAAGACGACGCCGTGTGAGACGTCGGCGGCGCTCCGGGAGGAACTGCTCACGCGTCTCGAACGGGTTCGACGACGGGCCGAGCAAGAGGGCAAGGGTCTCGTCCCGCTTGGCACACCGGTGTACCAGGGGCTCATCGAAGATCTGCCGAGCGAACGAACGCGCATTCAAGACCGGATCCTCGGTGCGGACTTCGAGTACGTCCGTCACTGTGCCGGCACCCACATTCACGTCGAACAACAGCCCGGCCGCGAGATCGACCAGTTGAACGCCCTGATCGCGATCGATCCCGCGCTGGCGCTGGTCAACTCCTCGCCGTACTTCGAGGGGTCGTATCTGACGACCGGCGCACGATCACAGCTCTACCGCTGGATGGCCTACGACTCCCTGCCGAACCAGGGTCGGCTGTGGCCGTACCTCGAGGACGTAGAGGAGTGGGAGAGCCGCCTCGAGCGTCGGTACGGCGAGTTCGTGACCGAAGGGGAGATCGCCGAAGTCGATCGGGAGGCGACCGAGGCGTGTTTCGAGCCCGAAAGCGCGGTCTGGACGCCCGTCCAACTGCGCGAGGAGTTTTCGACCGTCGAGTGGCGCTCGCCCGATACCGCCCTCCCGAGCCAGGTCCTCCGACTGGCCGAGGACCTCGTCGGGCTCGTCGACCACCTCCGCGACGCCGAGATGCGTATCGAGGGCGAAACCGGCCGGGTGGGTGACGGCGAGATCGTCCTCCCGGAGTTCGACGCCGTCGAAGCGTACGTCGAAGACGCGATCCGGGATGGGCTGTCTTCGGCTGCGGTCCGATCGTACCTCGAGCGGATGGGCTTTGACGTCTCGGCGTACGAGCCACTCTCCCACGAGTTCGAAGCCGGCGAAGAGCTCACGGCCGCCGAAACGCGACAACTGCGCCTCGAGTACGCCGAGCGTCTCGAGACGGACCTCTCCAGGGCGCGTTCGATGACCGCCGACTGATCGACAACGAGAAAATAATGACGATAGGTCACTGTATTTCACCGTTCGGTGGGTGTTGGTAGTCGATGCAGCAGCCGACTCTCGCGTTGTTGAACGCGGCCCACGAGGCCAGGGACACCCGGCGGAACTTCCGTCGGGAACTCGACGCCGACCTCGAGGCGTTTCACTGCCCCTCCGGGGAGTTCCCCGAGGGGTTTCGCTACGATGGCTTCGTCGTGACCGGCTCGCGGGCGTCGGTCTACTGGGACCGCGAGTGGATCGGCCGGTTGAAGGCCTGGGTCGGTGACGCGGTCGAGGCCGGCCTGCCCGGGCTGGGCGTCTGTTTCGGCCATCAGCTCCTCGCGGACGTGATGGGCGGTCGCGTCGAGGGGATGGGTGAGTACGAGATCGGCTACCGAACCGTCGAACAGGACGGGGAAAATCGCCTCCTCGAGGGAATCGACGAGCGGATGACCGTCTTCACCACCCACTCGGATCACGTCCTCGAGGCGCCACCCGGTGCGACGGTGTTCGCGAGAAACGATTACGGGATCCACGGGTTCCGGAGCGGGCACGTGTTCGCCGTGCAGTTTCACCCGGAGTACGACATGGGGACCGCCGAAACGGTCACGAAGGGCAAAGACGGGGAGCTCCCGCCAGGGCGGATCGACGCGGTCCTCGAGGGGATCCACGCCCAAAACTACGAGGCGGCCTGTGAGGCCAAACAGCTGTTCGATAACTTCCTGGCGTACGTACGGGACGTTCGGGTAGAGCGGGTCGGCGCGGATTGAGCGTCCCCGTACTGTCCGTCGAAAACCCCGGCGGGTTTCGCTCCACCAGTGGCTCCCGGTTTTTCGATTTAGTCGAAAAACTCCGCCAGCAGTTCCGCCTGAGCCTTTCGGAGATGCTGGTGCATCGTCGGCGGCGAGACGTCCATCGCCTCGGCGATCTCCTCGCCGGTACTCCCCCGTGGCCAGTCGAAGTAGCCCCCGTAGTAGGCGAGTCGAAGCGCCGTGAGCTGTCGATCTGTGAGTCGGTCTACGATCCGATCGCGGCGTTCCTCGGCGGTCTGGACCGGCCGATCGACCTCCCGGTGGGCGACCAGCGACACGTCGTCGTAAACCGTCCCCAAGGCGTCGACGACCCCGCGAACGTCAGCGTCACGGGGAACCTCGACCAGGATCGTCGCGGTCCCGTCGTCGACCGTGATCTCGCGGACGGTCGCCCCGCGTTTTTTCAGCTCCCGGACCCCGGAATCGGCGAGGCGCAACTCGACGGTACACCGGTCGCCGCCGTCGTGGATCAGCCGACACTCCTCGACCGAGTCGTGGGTGTTCCCCTCCTCGAGGACCGTCTCGCCGGCGAGTCCGTCGACGGTTACGTACTGATAGGACCGTCCGGCTGCCGTATCGCCAGCCCACTCGAGGTGACAGGTACAGTCGTGACGCACCGTGAGGGCGAACGTGAACGTCTCCCCTTTCTCGACGTGGATCTCGAGTTCGATGACGGAGTCGGCAAAGAGGAGTCGGCGGTTCATCACGGCGTTGATCGCGAAGCCGACCGTCTCGCCGAGCAGTTCGAACGCCTCCTCCTCGCGGGCGGTGAACGCGTCATCCCGTCCGGAGTAGACGACGAGGACGCCGTAGACGGTCCCGCCGTGTTCGATCGGGACGGCGATCGCGGACTCGATCCCGTCCTCGTCCGCGGCGTTACGGTGTCGGCTTGCGATCCGTGGGTCCTCCGGCAGCCGGTTGCTCGTTCTCGGCTCGCCCGTCTCGAGGGTCTCGATGACCGGCCGTTCGGGCTCGACGTCGGGATCCCGAACCGCCTCGAGAAACGTCGTCGCGTCGCCGGCACCCGTCCGGTAGACGACGTCGTCACGTCCGTCGGGTTCGCCGATCCAGGCACCACAGTACAGCTCCGACTCGACGAGTTGCTCACAGACCTCCCGTTCGATCTCCCCTCTGGTCGGCGCTTCCACGAGCGTCCGGATCACGCCGTGGACGACCCGGTTTATCCCATCGACGGTCTCGAGTTGATCACGGCGCTCCCGGAGCTCTCGCTCACGCCGGGCCCGCTCGGTGATGTCCCTGGCGAGTAAGACGACTGCGCGTCGGCCGTCGATCCGTTCGTCGATCGGTGTCACCCGTGTCTCGTACTGGCGGACCCCGTCTTCCCCGCTGTACCGGTACTCGATCGTTCGGACCGAACCGGTTTCGAGGGCCGCGTCGATACACGCGAGTAACTCGTCGGTCGTTTCCCCGGAAAACACCGACGAGAGGTGTTCACCGATCAGATCCTCGGCCGTTAGCGTGTAGAGATCGGTCGCCTCCGACCGGATCCTCGCCTCGAGGTAGTAGCCGTCCTCGTCGATGAGAAACGCCTCGTCGGGAAGCGTTCCGACGAGCAGTTCCTGAAACCGGGCGTCGACGTTCGACGTAGCGCCCGTGTCGGAGAGTGTCGCTGCGATCCGCTCTGTGAGGTCTTCGCTTTCCTGAGGGACGTACTCGTCTGCACCGCCACGAAGCGCGGCCGTCGCGGTTCGCTCGCTTCCTTTCGGTGGTGTGACGACGATCGGTGGCCCGTCTTCGTCGATGCACTCGAGGACCTCACGTACGTTTGCGGGGCAGTCGGCCTCGAGGACGACACAGTCGGGATTCCCGGGAGTATCCGGGCCGGAGACAACGTCGACGACGCGGTCGATCACGAACCGATCGTCGTCCGCGAGCACGTCCTCACACTCACTGGCCCCATCGCCGGCGACGAGGAGCACCGACGCGGGCACGTCACCTACCGATGGGGCGCCACTGTCCACAT
>LKNC01000172.1 GCA_001564255.1 Natrialbaceae archaeon Tc-Br11_E2g1 | reverse complement strand
CGAACGGCTCGGGAGCCGCGTCCTCTCCCCGAGCGTCGCTGCCCGCCTGCTCCAGGCCCTCTCGGTCCGTCCCGACCACTCCGTGCTCGTCGTCGGCGTTGGCGTCGGCTACACCGCTGGCGTCCTCGCCGAACTCGTCGGTGACGAACGCGTCCACGCCGTCGACATCTCCCGGCCGATCGTCTACGAGGCCCGCGAGAACCTCGCCCACGCCGGCTACGAGGGCGTGCTCGTCGACTGCCGGGACGGCGCACGTGGCCTCCCCGAGTACGCGCCGTTCGATCGGATCCTCCTCGAGGCCGCCGTGATGGAACCACCACAACCGTTACTCGACCAGCTGACCGAGGATGGCCGGCTGGTCTTCCCGCGTGGCGGGCGTCGACAACGACTCGAGGCGATCGACGCCGACGGTTCCCGTGAGACGTTCGGTTCGGTCGCCTTCGAGCCGCTTCTCGTCGAGGGCGAACAGACCGGTTCCATAGAGCGCAACCGGACCGACCGCGAGGACCTCGAGTTCGTGCGGCGGCGGTCCCAGTCACGGCGGGGCTGGGAACACGGGTGGATCGAGTGGGATTAGCCGTCGACCACGACGATCTCGTTGTTGTCCTGTTCGTCGACGTAGTCGCTGTCAGCGGGCGGGACGACGTCGACCTCGAGGGTGCCGGTCTGCTGGCCGTGGCTGAGTTCCGGCTCGAGGTTGAGCTCGAGCTTGCCGTCTTCGTCCGTCGTTCCCTGTGGTGTCCCGTCGACCGTCGCCGACCCGCCGAGGACGATGACCGTGGCGTCTTCGACGACCTGCCCGTCTTCGTCGACGACGGTGAACGTGACGTTCGTCGCGGTGTCCGCATCGATCGTCGTGGGGTCGGGTTCGACGTCGACCTCGGTCGACCCCAGCCCGCCGAGGCCCGAGAGCATGTTCATCATGATGCCGAGACTCGCGACGCCGACGACGAGCGCGATCACGAGTCGGATCGGTAACCCCTCGATCGCACGGTCGTCGCCGGCGAACGGATGATTCGAACGCATAGGCCCTCTGGCCGCGACCCCTCGTATAAACCTGTGGTCACGGGTTGAAATACGAAGACGGGTCCAGTCGCCGTATGACGTTCGTCATCGGCAGGGATCGCGAGGACGGCCCCACCGGAACCCTTGGCACCTACCGGGCCAGGGACGGAAGCGAGGGGGCACCGCTGTCACTGGATCTGGACGGGCCACACGCCGCCTTGATCGTCGGCAAACGCGGCTACGGAAAGTCCTATACGCTCGGCGTCGTCGCCGAGGAGCTCGCCCGGGCACCCGGCGTCGCGCCGACGATCGTCGATCCGATGGGCGTCTTCGCCACGCTCGCAAAATCGGCCGACGGAAAGCCCGTGCCCGCGACCGTCCTCGACTCACCGACGGTCTCCCCGTCGGCTCTCGATCCACGGTCGTGGTGTGCGTTGCTCGGACTCTCGCCTGAAAGCGCCGCCGGCGCGTTGCTCTGGCAGGCGACGGCCGACGCGAGTACACTCGAGGGCATCCGCGAGCGCCTCGAGGCTGCCGACGCGCCGGCCACGGACCGGCGTGCCGCGAGAAACCACCTCGACCTGGCGGCGTCGTGGGGGGTGTTCGACCCGGCTGGGCTCACGGCGACCGACCTCGCCGGCCCCGGCGTGACCGTCGTCGACGTGTCGGGGCTCGCGGACGCGCCGATGAACGCCGTCGCCCGGGGGATCGGTGAAACCCTCTACCGGGCCCGCATCGACGGGACGATCGGGCGATTACCCTGGCTCTTACTCGACGAGGCCCACACCTTCTTCGACGGGGTCGCACAGCCGGCTCTCCGGACGATCCTCACGCGGGGGCGGGCACCCGGCGTCAGTCTCGTCGCCGCGACCCAGCGGCCCAGTGCCGTCCCCGACGTCGCCGTCTCCCAGTCGGACGTGGTGATCTCCCATCGGCTGACCGCCAGGGCCGACCTCGAGGCCCTAGAGCGTGCCCGTCCGTCGTACATGAACGCCTCGCTGGCCGAACGAACGCCCACCGAACCCGGGGACGTCGTGATCGTCGACGACGCGACCGAGACGGTCCACGCGGCGACGGTCCGACGACGGGACACGCCCCACGGCGGCTCGAGTCCACGGGCGAGCGACTGGACGTCCCAGGATGGCTGACGCTCGTCGGAATCGGGGTGTCAACTACCCCGCGCACGGTGGCGCGGGGCTTGTCAGTGAACTCGGCCTCTGCCGACCGTGGTTAGTCGGACGGGACAAATCCCCGGTTCGGCGTCACCGTTCCTGACTTCAGGGCGAGTTGACTGTCGCCCGTCCGCCGAGACGACTGTAGGCCCCGACGGACAAACCGCCACCCAACATTCTTCGCACCCACATAATCCGCATTCTGTGTTGCACCGCAGGCTTCACACTCAAACTCCGCCTGTTGCACCCGATTCCCCTCGCTCGTATGCCCACACTCGGGACACCGACGACTCGTGTTCTTCGGACTCACAAACTCGACACTAATCCCGTGGGCTTCAGCCTTGTACCCCACAAAGTCAACGAGTTGCCGGTGTGCCCACTGATGAAACTCTTTGACCGAGGGCGCTCGCTCTCGGATGTGCTTCAGATTCTCGAAGGCGATGTATTCGCAGTCGTGTGTGCGTGCTTCTTCGAGAATCTGATTAGCGACTTGATGAAGCTGGTCACGGAGATACCGTGATTCTCTCCCGCTCATCTGCTGAATCGTCCGATGGGCAGATTGTGTCCCAGTCTGCTGAATGTTCCCACGAATCCGCTCGAACTCCCGGTGGCGGTGCCTGAGTTCCCTTCCCGACGCAAAGTACGCTGTGCTGGTGGTGGCGATGTTAACGATGCCGAGGTCAACGCCGAGAACTGTCCTGTCCTCGCCGTCATCCTGTATTTCGACCTGTTTCTCGGGCTTGTCTTTGCGAAACCCGAGGTGGAGGTAGTATTCGCCATCACGCTTTGACAGCGTAGACTCCGTTACTTCCCACTCGTCATCGGTGAGGTATTCGTGTTGATACCCGTCTTCTTTGTCGGGGAGATCCAGGTCACATCGAATTCGACCATCGACGGTGGAGAGCGACACAGACCCGTCATCGAACAGTGTCATCGTTCGAGTATCGTATTTCACCGTGTTACTGGTGAACTCCGGACGAGACGTTTTGTAGTGTTCATCAAGGTCTTCGATTGCTTCGACGCCGTCGAGGGCGGCTGCGGCCTGATGGGTGGCAAGAATCGCGTGTTGACTCCCGAGACGTGTTTCCTCCAACACCGTGTCGTAGGCGAGGTTTTGGAGGTAGGTTTTCCGCGTCTCACCAACGTCCCATCCGATGCGACTACTGATGTTGCAGGCAGCTTTCCACTCGGTGATGGTGGTATCGAGCAAGTCCTGTTGCTCGGTAGTGAGGATGGGGCGGGTGATTGCGGTGCGTCTCAGGTAGTCGCCAGCCACGGGTTTCAATAGACGACAGAGGTACTTAATAGTCTGTGGTTTGTGGCGGCGAGTGTCGGCTTCAACCTCGCCCGCAGTGGGGCGGGGAATCCGCCTTGGCTTTCTTTTTGAAAAGGTTGGGGGGATTGGGGGGGTGGCGACAGTCTGTCTTCGATCGCCATCTAACGGTAGTGGTCGGTTGGGATTAAAAATGACTTCTAATCGTTTAGACTGTAGCCCATACCTACACTAATTAATTACATGTCTTCCAGAGCCTGTCCCGTGAGCTTTCGCTCGGCTGCCCGCAGGTGGTAGTGATACGTCGGGGGCGAGACGTCCAGTGTCTCCGCGAGGTCCTCCCCGGTACTCTCACGGGGCCACTCGAAGAACCCGCTGTAATAGGCCGTCTGTAACGCCTCGAGCTGTCGGTCGGTGAGTCGGTCCTCGAGTCGGGCGTCGAGTGGCCCCGACGAACGCGTCGTCTCCCGCCGGGCCCCGAGTGTCGTCTCCGGATAACTCTCCTGGATGGACTCGACCAGCGACCGCGTCTCGACCCCCCTGGGAACGGTCACCGTGACCGTCGTCTCCCCCCGACTCGCCTTCACCGCGTGTAACCTGGCGTCGTACTCGCGCATGACCTCCACGAACGGCGTCACTTTGCCCGTAACCTCCAACAGCGTACTCCCCTCTCGCTCCGTGACGACCGATATCGCCTCGACCGTCTCCCACCGTTCGTCGACGGCCAGTAGCTCCTCGTCCGGCCGGCCCGTGACGTCGACGAACAGGACGATACGCTCTCGGTTCCGGTCGACCGCACCCTCGAGTTCGAACTCGCCGTCCGTCTGCGCCGAGAGCCTGTTGAAAAGCAGGTGTGGGTCCCGACACAGGAACTCGAGTTCGAGTCGGTCGTCGGTCAGCATGGCACGGGTCCGTTCTGTCGACCGGATCGCGTGCCCGATCGTCTCCCCGAGTTCGACCAGCGCCTCCCGTTCGCCGTCGCTTATCGCGTCGGCCTGTGGCGCGTGGACGACTAACGCGCCGTATCCCCGCTCGTCGTCCACCAGCGGCACGGCGATGACGGTCTGAAAGCCGTACGTCAGCGCCTCCCTCCGGCGACACTCCCATCCTGGCTCGTCCAGGACGTTCCGTACGACCTGCACCCGTTCGGTCTCGAGGGCCTCGAGGGTCATCGTGACTTCCGGGGCGGCCTCGCCGTCCTCGCGAATCCGGTCGACGTACGTCGCGTCGACGCCGGTCCAGGCCGTCGGCGATGGCGTGACCTCGTCCGTCGAGACGACCCACGCGAAGAGGTATCGCTCGGTGTCCTCGAGGCGGTCACAGATCGTCTGCTCGATCTCCAGTCGGGTCGAGGCCTCGGCGACGGCGCGGTTTATTTCGCGAACGACCCTGTTCGTGTGGTTGAGCCTCGTCAGTTCCTCGTTCTGTCGGGTGAGCGTCCGATCGTGCTCGCGAAGCAACTGCTCGCGTTCGGCCCGGTCGAGTGCCGCCTCGGTGTTCGCCGCCAGGACGTGGGTCAGCTCCGTCGTCGTCTCGTCGACGCCGTCGACCTCCGTCGTCCCGGCGATCAACACGCCGTGGGTGCCAAGCGGAACGATCAACTCACTCCGGCTCAGCGTCTCCCCGTTGTAGACTTCTCCCTCGCTTCGGGTATCCTCGTAGTAACACGGCTCACCCTCCGAGAACGCGTCCCAGACGAGCCCCTCGCCGCGTTCGAACGTGACGTCCGGATCGAGGACCTCCCGTGTCCCGTCCGTCGACGCGACGTGGGTGAGAACGCCCGTCGTGGGTTCGAACGCGTACGTGGCGACGATCGGCACGTCGAGGATCTTCCCGGCGGTGTCGACCGCCCCCCGATAGATCCCCTCTTTGGTCTCCGCTCGCATGAGGTCCCTGGTCGTCTCGTGGAGCACCGTTAGCGTCCGCTCGTACCGACGCTCGCTCTCTCTGAGTTCCGCCCGGGCCCTGTACTCCGAGACCGCGTTCGTGATCTGGTTTGCAAGCAGCGTATACTGGTCACCACCGGGCTGTTTCTGAAGGTAGCCCGTCACCCCGGCGGCGATCGCCTCGCTCGCGATCTCCTCTGATCCCCGCCCCGTAAAGAGGATAAAGGGCAGATCCGGGTCCCGCCCGCGGACCGCCTCGAGCAACTCCAGGCCGTCCATCCCCGGCATCTCGTAATCGCTTACGATACAGTCGATCGAGCCCGCCTCGAGGGCCTCGAGGGCCTCCTCGCCGCTCGTCGCCGCCTCGACGACGATCGACCCGTCCGTTCGCTCTATGGTCTCCGCTGTGAGCTCGACGAAGCTCGGTTCGTTGTCGACGACGAGTGTGGTGATCGGTTTCGTCATGGTCTGTTGGGGCCATCAGGTGTCAGCCTCGAGAACGTCCACACACTACTGAATTAGGTGTCCGTCTGTACGTACTACCCCCTTTGACTTCACTCGAACGATCATCGGGGCAGGTTCGTCTCGAACCGGTACTCCGCCGCAGGGTTCACGGCTGGATGATCGATCTCGGGTTCGACGAGCCGCAGGTAGGTGTTTTTCTTGCCTGCCTCGTCGATCGGCACCCAGTAGAAAACGCCCGAGGCGGGATTTGAACCGGAGCCAGACGTGCTCGCTCACTTCGTTCGCTGTGCGCGACTGGCAGGATACAAACCCCTATTGCGGTTTTCTCGAAATCAGGATGTTCGCAACACAGCAAGCTGGTTGCTCGCGGTGTTTGATTTCGAGAAAACGCCCGAGGCGGG
>LKNC01000171.1 GCA_001564255.1 Natrialbaceae archaeon Tc-Br11_E2g1 | reverse complement strand
GGACGAGTTCCGGACCGTCCAGACCGTTCGGGACCGGATACGAAACCGGGACGTCGATCTCTCCGGCACGAAGGAGTTCCTCGAGACGGACGAGACGGACGACCTCGTAGACCGGATCGTCGACACGATGCTCGACCTCGAGGAAGCGACGCTCTCGGAACCACACCGCTCGCGCGTTCGGGAAGCCCTCTCCGTCGCCCTCGAGGACGAGTGGGAGGAGGCGGAGAAGTCGCTCGCGGCGTACGAGAGCGTCTGCGAAGACGTCACGCCAGCACTACAGGAGAGGCAGGACCATCGTGCCGCGTGTCACCTCCTCGACCAGCCCGCCGGCGTCGAGGATGCCGTGACCGACAGCGGCTTCACACCACGGCAAGGGGACGACTGATCCTCCCGGGCGGGGCCGTGTGAGTGGTCTTCACCACCACGTACCGGCGGGAGTTGTCCGCACGTTCCCTCCGGTAGCATCGAACGGACACTACTCGCTGCCTTTCGATCGCGACCTGGCGACGAACGCGCCGTGCTCACCTGCGCCGCTTCCTCCGTTTACTTATACTGTCGGTCATGGACCTGTGAACCCGTGTGTGACAGAACTGGCGGTACAGCGCGTGTCAGTTCGTCTTCTCTCGGGAGTGGTGTACGTATCTATGACCGACAGTATTACGCGTGACCGTGAGCTTCAACGGCACGGAGTCAGAGACACGGGAACGACCCTCCGATTCGAGTAAACTCGGGACGAACACGATCGACGAGGGCCTGAACAGGGGAGTTCGATCCACGTCGTCTTGGCTAATACCGACGGCCGAAACACTCTCAGCGAGGCGAACGATTCAAAAGACTGCCCGATCCAGACTTCTTTATTACCCTCGGTGTGTAGCCACCCGTACTGATCACATGGGGCTTACCAAACGCATTATTCCGTGTATCGACGTCGACCTGGACGAGGACGGAAACCCGGCGGTCTACACCGGCGTTCACTTCGAGGATTTGAAATACACCGGCGACCCCGTCGAGATGGCCAAAGCCTACAACGAATCGGGAGCCGACGAGTTCGTCTTCCTCGATATTACGGCCTCCGCGGAGGGCAGAGAGACGATGCTCGACGTCGTCTCGCGGGTCGCAGACGAGGTGTTTATTCCCCTCACCGTCGGCGGAGGAATCCGGACGACCGAGGACATAAAAGAGACCCTGCGTGCGGGCGCGGACAAGGTCTCGATCACCACGGGCGCACTCGAGCGTCCGCAACTGGTAAACGAGGGGGCGAAAGCCTTCGGTAGCCAGTGTATCGTCATCAGCGTCGACGCCCGCCGGCGCTACGACGGGGAGGGTGAGCACTACGTCGAGATCGACGGCGAATCGTGCTGGTTCGAGTGTACCAAGAAAGGCGGCCGCGAGGGGACGGGGATCGACGTCCTGGAGTGGGCCGCCGAAGCAGAGTCCCGTGGGGCCGGTGAACTGTTCGTAAACTCCATCGACAAGGACGGGACCAAAGACGGCTACGACCTCCCGCTTACCGAAGCAGTCTGTGAGACCGTCGACACGCCCGTCATCGCCTCCTCGGGCTGTGGTGGCCCCGAACACATGCACGAGGTCTTTACCGAGGCCGGCGCGGACGCCGGACTCGCCGCGTCTATCTTTCACTTCGACGAGTATTCAGTCCGCGATGTAAAGGAGTATCTGGACGAGCGGGACGTACCGGTTCGACTGTGAGGCCGACATCGACGCCGAGGCGGACTCCCCGCCGATCTCGTCGCACCCGAGTCATCGACCCGGTTTCACACTGCCGGAGCGAAGTCCGATAGTATCACTCCACGGACTCGAACGCCTCGAGTCGCTCCTCGGTGACGCCGTCCCGACAGAGGACCGTCACGAGGTCGTCGGTACGGATCGCGGTATCTCCGTGGGGGGTGATCACCTCGTCGTCGCGTTCGATCGAGACGACGAGCAGCTGGTCGGCTAAGACCCCACGTCTGCCGGCTTCCTCGAGGGTGAGCCCGGCGATCGGGGCCGAGTCGGGGATGGTGACCTCGAGGACCTCGGCACCGCCGGAGAGACTGATGAACTCAGAGAGGGCGGTCGGCTCCTCGTCGTCGGGGCCAAACGGCTGGTAGGGGTCGAAGTGTTCAGACTGGACGAGGTCCTCGTCTTCGATCTCGATGCCGAGTTTGGCGATCTCGCGGGCGACCCGTCGGAGGTCACTCGTCCCTTCGCCGACGGCGAGTACGTGGAGGTTTCGCCGGCCGGTCATCAGTTCGCGGACGTTGACGACCCCGGGGATGACCCGGGCCTGCTGGGCGAGGCGTTCGCGCTCTTCGACGGGTGCGTTACAGACGTAGAGGTTCCGCAGGCGGCCGTCGGCGCGCTCGAAGTCGACGCTGGCGTGATAGCCCCTGATCACGTTCGCGTCCTCGAGTTGGTTGATGCGGTTGCGGATGGTCGCCGGCGAGACGCCGACCTCCTCGGCGATCATCGGAGCCGACGTGTTCCGGGCATCGTCCATCAGCGCGTGGATGATACGACGGTTCACTTCGTCGAGCCGGATGTCCATGTTCGGCGGTTCGGACGGCTCATAGAAGGTTCCTTCCGTTCGACGCCCCCACTCGGGGGCCAAAGGTCGCGGTTAACAAAGCGTCGGACAGTGCGGTATCCGATCGATGGAGGTCCTCGTGCTCACGACGTACGTCGACGCGCCGTTTATGAACCAGCAGATGGCAGCCCTCGAGGACCGCGGGGTCTCCTTTTCGGTGCTGTCGGTGAGCGGGGACGTCGGTGACGGGGCCTCCCGGGGACCACTGGAGTACCTCCGATTTTTCCCGGAAGTGATCGGGAACGCCCGCGAGGGCTACGACCTGGTCCACGCACACTACGGGCTGACCGCGCCGATGGCTCTCGCCCAGCGTCGGGCACCCGTCGTCCTCTCGCTTTGGGGCTCTGACCTCCATGGCAGCGTCTCCCCCATCAGCCGCGCCTGTGTACCGTTCTGTGAGGAAGTCGTCGTCATGTCAGAGGAGATGCGTGAGCTGCTAGGCGGGGAGTGTCGGGTCATCCCCGACGGCGTCGACCTAGAACGCTTTCGGCCGGAGCCACGGGAACGGGCCCGCGAGCGCGTCGGCTGGTCCAGCGAGGCGTCCCACGTCCTCTTTCCGTACTCCCCGCGTCGAGAGATGAAAAACTACCCGCGGGCACGCCGGGTGGTCGAGGCGGTCGACGACCGACTCGCGAAGCCGGTTCGACTTCAGACCGTCTACGGCGTCGACCACGACGAGGTCGCCGACTACATGAACGCCGCCGACGCCCTCTTGCTCACCTCCCACAGCGAGGGGTCGCCCAACTCCGTGAAAGAAGCCCTCGCCTGTAACCTCCCGGTCGTCGCCGTCGACGTCGGGGACGTCAGACAACGCCTTTCGGGGGTCTCACCCTCCATCGTCGCCTCGAGCGACGCCGAACTCGTCTCCGGGCTCTCGCGGGTGATAGAGGTCGGCGAGCGATCGAACGGCAGGGAGGCCGCCCGCGAGGTGAGCATCGAGCGGACGACGGAGGCGATGCTCGAGGTGTACGAGCGGGCGGCCGGACGTGAACCCCGGGACGGCCGAGGCTCTCTCCGGCCACGTCGGCAGTGACCCCACGTCCGCCGCCACGAACCAGTCCCGTCACTCACAGTCCGTGAGAACGGCCTCCGGCGGAACGGTCCGCACCCGACGACTGACCGCGCCCATCGTCTCGACGCGGAGGTCGGTTTCCGCCCGTCGGGTCTCGAGGTGGCCCAACACTGCCCGCAACCGTTCGTCGTCGCGTTCGGTGACGAAGTTGTTGGGGTGGACCCAGAGGTGAAAGAGGCCGTCGCCCGTGGCCGCCTCGTCGATCCCCCGCCGTGCCACGGCGACCATCGGGTCCCCCCAGACGGCCTCGACGACCGTCCGGGCTCGCCCCTCGAAGCCGAACAGGAACGTCGATGCCGGAACGTCGACCAGCCCGTACTCGTCGACCGTCGGTTCGACGAGCCGTGTCTCCCCGTGGACCGTCGTCTCGAATACCTCCCTGACGCCGCCGACCGTCGGCGACCGACCCCGATAGGCGGTGAATCCGGTCCCGGCGAGGACGTCGCGGTAGGCCACGTCGTTTCGTGGATAGACGAACGACTCGAGGGACAGTCCCCAGTCGTCGGCGATCTCCAGTGACCGTTCGAGTTCCGCCCGGGCCAGCTCCCGCGTTGTAGCTGTGTCCCCGAAGAGGACGTGTGAAAACGAGTGGCAGGCCAGTTCGTGGTCGACCGGCGACTCGAGGACCGCCCGGACGAGGTCGGGGCAAAAACGCAGTTCCTCCCTGTCGGCCCACTCCCCTCGCTCGCGTTCGAACCACCCCTCCGGGGCAGGGTGGTCCGCGTGTTCGCCGTCACACGAGGGGAGCATGAGGTGGCCGACGACCGCCCAGGTCGTGGGAACGTCGAACTCCTCTAGCTGGTCAAGTAGGACCTGCCAGCCGCGTCGGCCACTCTCTAGGCGTGCAGTCGGGGGGGACTCGAGGTCGTGAAACCCCCACCCGAGTTCGGCGTCGATGGAGATGACGACGCTCCCCATCTCATCTCCCCGCGGACGGACTCGAGTGGACCGTGCCGCCCGTCGAGAGGTCGGTTCCGTCTATCACGTCGTCCTCTCGACCGTCGACCGGTTTTGTTATGAGTGGCTTTTTCTCCGACGGCGGTCCGAACGCGAGAGACCAGTCCGACTCGCTGACTGCCCACGGCGACGGAGAGTCAGCTGTTCGGTTGGATTGCCCGCCTGAACACCCACCATAACAAAGCACGAACCGCCGCATCTCTCGGCAGCGAACGTTTAGTACACCCAGTCATGAGTGGATCTACCCAATCCGGGCGAGCGTTCGTGCTCGGACTCGACGGCGTGCCGTGGCGGCTGATCGAACAGTGGGCCGAGGGAGGTGAGTTGCCAAACTTCTCGCGGCTGCGGGCGGAGGGGGCATCGGGCCCCCTCGAGAGCACCCGTCCGGCGACGACGCCACTGGCCTGGCCCTCGATCGCGACCGGCGTCTGGCCGGACAAACACGGGATCTACGGCTTCCAGAAGCTCTCCCCGGAGTACTCACAACGGATGTACACCAGCAGGGACTGCAAACGGCCCCCGATCTGGGAGCAGATCCCACGGTCGATCGTCGGGAACGTCCCGATGACGTACCCACCGACGGACTTCGAGGGGGAGATGGTTACGGGGATGATGACTCCCTCGACCGACGAGGAGTACACCCATCCGCCGGAGCTGGCCGCCGAGATCGAACGGAAGATCCCGGAGTACCGGATCAGCCTCGACTACCCGGAGTACGTCGACCGCCCCGGGAAGTTCGAGGGAGCCGTCGAGGAGGTCCTCTCGAACCGACGGCAGCTGTTGGCCCTCCTGCACGAGCGCGTTCCCGACTGGACCCTCTGTTTTTTCGTGTTCACCGCGCCGGACCGCCTCCAGCACCTGCTGTGGGGCGAGGACGCCGTCCTCGAGCATTACCGACAGTTAGACGCCATCCTCGGGGACGTGATGGCCCACGCCGAGGAGTGTGGGGCGGACCTCTACGTCGTCTCCGATCACGGCTTCGGGCCGATCGAGACGCTCGTGTACGTGAACAGGATCCTCGAACGGGAGGGGTACCTCCGCCAGCGCGAGGACGAGGGGGCCCGTAACGTTCTCTCGACGCTCGGGGTCTCCCGGGATACAGTGACCGACGCGTTGAATCGGGTCGGAATCTCCGAAGAGAAGCTCCTCTCGACTCTCCCTCGGTGGCTGGTCGACTCCGTCGCGACCCAGATCCCGGGCGATCACGCCCTCTACGACGTCGACTACGGGGGGACGACGGCGTTCGCCCACAACGCCGGCTGTGTCTACGTCAACGACACCGAACGTTTCGCGGAGGGGACGGTCCCGCCGACTCGAGTGTCCGGGATCAAAGACGAACTCACCGCCCTCTTCGAGTCGGTGACCGACCCGGAGACCGGTGACCCCGTCCTGTGGGTCCTCGACGGCGATGACCTGTTCCCGACCGACGAGCGATCGCCCGACCTGATCGTCAACGGTCGCGGGGCCTACGAGGTCCGTACCGCGATCGCCGAGGAACCGTTCGCCGACAGCGACGTCTACACCGGCAGTCATCGCGCGGAGGGGATCATGCTCTGTCGGGGTCCCTCGATCGAGGCCGACGTCGACCTGCGCGGTGCTCGGGTCGTCGACGTCGCCCCCACCGTCCT
>LKNC01000170.1 GCA_001564255.1 Natrialbaceae archaeon Tc-Br11_E2g1 | reverse complement strand
TGGATCGTTCGATCCTGAACGAACTGGGCGATCCGCTGATGCACATCATCCGCAACGCCGTCGATCACGGGATCGAATCGCCCGACGAACGCGAGCGCAAGGGCAAACCCGAGATGGGGACGATCAAACTCATCGGCGAGCGCGAACGCGATCGAGTCTCGGTGACCGTCGAGGACGACGGTCGCGGACTCGACGTCGCTCGGATCAAACAGAAGGCGATCGAGAAAGGGGTCATCACCGAAAGCGAGGCGGAACTGCTCGACGATTCGGAAGTGTACGACTTCATCTTCCATCCCGGCTTCTCGACCCAAGAGGAGGTAACGGAGGTCAGCGGTCGCGGGGTCGGTCTAGACGTCGTAAACCAGGTCGTCCGCGGCGTCGACGGCTCGATCAACGTCGAGAGTGCACCCGACGAGGGGACGAGCGTCACGTTAACCCTGCCGGTGAGCGTCGCGATCGTTCGCGTGCTCTTCGTGACCGCGGGCGAGGAGATGTACGGCGTGCCGATAAAGAACATAGACGAGATCTCCGAGTTCGAGGACGTCACCATCGAGTCCATCGAGGGCCAGCCGATCGTCACCCACGACGAGCGGGTTTACCCACTGATCTCGCTGGGTGAGGCCTTGGACGTTCCGGACACCGAACCCGGCGAGAACGACATGATCGTCCGGATCAAAGAGAACGTCAGACAGGTCTGTCTGCGCTGTTCGGACGTCGTCGAACAGGAGGAAGTCGTGATCAAACCGTTCGAGGGTGTCCTGAGTGGGGCACCGGGAATCAGCGGTGCGTCGGTCCTCGGTGAAGGGGAGGTCGTGATGATCCTCGACGTGGAGACTCTGTAATCATGAGCCCGAAACTAGACCTACGAAAACTCGAAGAGTTCGACAAGATGGCCGTCGATGGCGCAGACGGCGCGACAAAGCGCCTGTCGGGACTGACCGGCGTCGAGGCGGAAGTGGAGTGTTCACGCCTCCACGTCGTCTCCACCGAGGAGGTCTTAGGCGAGTTCGAACGCGACGACGCCCTCGCGATATCGATCCACCTCGAGGGCTACCTCGAAGGCGAGGTCGTCACCGTCTTCGACCGACAGAGCGGTCAGGAACTCGCCGAGGCCTTTATGCCCATGCTCCCATCCGACAGCGGGTACACCGACAAACACGAGGGGGCCGCAGAGGAGATCTGTAACGTGATGGTCAGTGGGTACGTCGACGGCTGGGCGGACATGAAAGAGGACTCGATCGTCATGTCACCGCCGGAGGCCGTCTCGAGTGCGATCGAAGGCGAAGACGAGGGGAGCGTCGAGACGGAGTACATCCACGAGGGGGCAGACGCAATCGCCCAGCGGAGTACGATCGTCACCCCCGACGGCGAGATCGAGTTCGAGATGTACATGTTCCTCGAGGAGGAGTCGACTCAACGGCTGTTCGGTGCCGAATCGGGCTCTGTGACCCTCGACGACGAGACCCTCGGCACGTTCAACGCGGTCATCGACGAGGGGATCACCTCCCTGACCGAACACCTCGGCGGGAAACTGGACCTCGAGGTCGACGTCGAGCACACCGTCTTGGACATCGTCCCCACCGAACGGCTCTCGGGGACGGTCTCCGACGAGGGGAGTTCGGGCGTCGTCGTCGAGTTGACTGAAGTGCCACGTGGGTACTTGCTCGTGCTCTTCGACGAACGCTCCGATGAACTCGTCTCCCGGCGGGTCGAACCGGCCGACGAACTCACGACCGACGACGAGCGTACACCGGAAACCGACCGCGAACGGGCGATCGCGACGGCGGGCAACGAGGTCGTCGAGAGCATCGTCGGCGGGTTGACCGAGCAGTTCGGCGGGCCGATCGAGACGACGCCGCTCGCGCTCGTCGAGGACATGCGTTCGTCGATCGTCAACGACGCTGCGGTCAACCTCGGGCCGGACGAACGGTTCGTCCTTAACTTCGAGGTGGGCCTCGGGACGACCGATGGGGAGTTTAGCTGTACCGTCTACACCCTGATCAGGCCGAACGACGTTCTCGACGAGATGGACAGATGAGCGACGACGACGAGGACGGGTTCACCGTTTACGGTGCCGACGATGACGATGACGACGACGACGACGACGGGTTCACCGTTTACGGTGCCGACGATGACGATGACGACGACGGGTTCACCGTTTACGGTGCCGACGATGACGATGACGACGACGGGTTCACCGTTTACGGTGCCGACGATGACGATGACGACGACGACGCCGGGATCCCCGTCTTCACCCCGAGTAGCGACGATGACGACGACGACGACGACTTCGACATCCCGGTCTTCGGCGACGAGGACGACACAGAGCACCTCGACCCGATCACCGTCGGAATCGCCGAATACGCCGTCACCGACGGGAGCCAGCCGCTGTCGACGAGCGGTCTCGGCTCGTGTGTGGCCGTCGTCGTCCACGACGAGCGGGCGGCGGTCAGCGGACTGTTACACTTCATGCTGCCGGAATCGGCCAAGTCGAAGGGACGCCACGACGCAGAAGCCAAGTTCGCCGACACGGGGATCGAAACGATGCTCGCCGACCTCGAGGCGGCCGGCGGCACCCCCTCGAGGTCGTGGGCGAAACTCGCCGGCGGCGCGTCGATGATCGAGTTCAGCGGTTCCGACCGGTCGATCGGCGAACGGAACGCCGACGCCGCACGGGAGGTGTTGGCCGACCACGGTGTCTCGATCGACGGGACCGACTTCGGCGGCCAGTCGGGGCGCTCGGTCGTCTTCGACCCGGAAACCGGCGAGTTCACGGTCAAGAGCGCGTCCGGTGAAGAGAAATACCTATGACGATCGTCGACCTGAAGCGGATAGTGTGATCGACCTGACCGTCCACGGAGGTGACTGTCGGAGACGATGGCCTGGCAAATAGATCCGAGCGCCCTCGACGACTCCGCGCTCTCGAGTGACCTCGAGGCCGAGATGGCCGACCACCCCCACCTCGAGGAACACATCACGGAGTTCAACGAGCGGACGAACACGTACCCCAGCTACGTCGACGAGCCAAAAGACCATCACAACACGATGGTCGATCATCCGAACTACTGCTGGAAGATCGACGACGTCGTCTTCGTTCACGTCTATGGCGCCCGCGATCGGGACCCGATCTATCACACGATCGAACCGTCGTTGACACACGACGAGATCGAACTGTTCCGGGAGGTCAAACGGCGCGTCCTGAACGAGAGCGTCACGGGCTCGGCGGAGATCGACACCGACGACCTCGAGGAGCTGTTGTCGTCGGTCATCACGGTGACTGGAAGCGGCCGGGACGACGGGACAGTCGGCGGTCTCGCCGGGCGGATACGCGGTGCACTGTCGCCGAAGCCGATCGCAGTCGATCAGTTGACCTTCGATCGGCTCCGGTACCAGTTCCAGCGGGACGTCTTGGGACTCGGACAGTTAGAACCCGTGTTGATCGACCCCACCAACGAGGACATCCACGTCCTGGCACACGACAACCTCCACGTCTACAACGACGTCTTCGGCTTGCTTCGGACGGACATCGACTTCGGAAGCGAGTACGAGTACGATCACTACCTGCGCTCGATGGCCGAACGGATCGGCAAGCCGCTTTCGGACGCCCATCCCATCGTCGACGGGACCCTGCCGGACGGCTCGCGGTTCAACGTCATCTTCTCCGATGACATCTCCGTCAAAGGCCCCTCGATGACGATCCGCCAGCAAGACGAGATCCCGCTGACGATGCCGGCGATCACCCGTGGTGGGACCTTCTCACCGATGGCGGCGGCCTATCTCTGGCTGGCGATGGAAAACGAGACGAGTGCGATCGTCGCCGGGGAGACCGCCTCGGGGAAGACGACGACACTCAACGCGATGACGTCGTTCATCCCGGACGACTCGAAGATCTACACCGCAGAGGACACGGCCGAAGTCGTCCCGCCACACGACACCTGGCAGCAACTGTTGACGAGGGAGGAAGCCGACGGTGACAACGACATCGACCTCTTCGATCTGGTCGCCGCCGCCCTCCGATCGCGTCCGGACTACATCATCGTCGGCGAGGCACGCGGAAAGGAAGTCCGGATGGCGTTCCAGGCGATCCAGACCGGCCACCCCGTGTTGATGACCTTCCACGCCGGGGACATCAAGAGTTTAGTCCAGCGTCTCAAGGGGAACCCGATCAACGTCCCCTACTCACACCTGGACAACTTGGATCTCGTGATCTTCCAGAACTTCATCCAGGGTGACGACTACCGACGCTGTACCAGCATCTACGAGATCGACCGCTACTCCCGGGAACTCGGCGGACTCATCACGAACAAGGTCTTCGAGTGGGAGCCCCACCGGGACAAACTCGAGTTCACCGGCCAGAACAATTCCGTCCTCCTCGAGGACAAGATCGCCACCCTCCACGGCCTCGAGGACTCCCGGGACATCTACGCCAACCTGGAGTACAGAACGCGGATCATCGAGCAGATGGTGTTCAAGGACATGATCGGCTACGAGGAGGTAAACCGGCTGATATCCTCGTTCCAGCGTGACGGACTCAGTGGCCTCCCGTTCAACGTCGAGAAACCGGACGTGAACACGATCGTCTAGCGGTATCACCCGGGTTCCAGGCAGTTTAATACGTGTCGTGAACTCTCAGGAAGTATGGAACAAGTAGACGTCGCGATCGTCGGTGGTGGCCCTGCGGGTGCCTCCGCGGCCGAACGCGCCGCTGCACACGGGGCAGAGACGGTGTTGTTCGAACAGGGGGTCCCACGCGAGGACCGCGAGACGCCCGGCCCCGACTCGACCGACGCCGCCGGCATACTCGACTACTGGGTCGACATCATGGACATCGACCATCGGGAGATCCCCGACGACGTCATCTTACGGGAACTGTCGGGAACGGACTTCGTCGGCCCGAAGACGGCCGTCGAACTGAACGCCACCGGCATCGACTCCACCTATCCGAACTTCGGGTACACGTTCAATCGCACCCGGATGGACGACTGGCTCCACGAACGCGCCGCGGATGCGGGTGCGGATCTGCGTATGGGGGTCGGCGTCACCGACCTCGAGACCGACCTCCGTGAATCACCGATGCACACGCTCACGCTCTCCTCCGGCGAAACCGTCGAGGCCGAGTACGTGATCTTAGCCGACGGTCCACAACGTCGCATCACCCTCGAGGCGCTCGATCAGTTCACGCCGCCGGGGCGGACGATCACAGAGCACCTCTCGCCGCCGGATGCGAACCACATCGCCTACCAGGAGTACCGGGAGTTCCCCGAGGAGGTCTTCGAGGACGATCGCCTGAAGTTCTGGTGGGGGTATATGCCCGGGGAGACGGCCTATCCGTGGGTGTTCCCCAACGACGGCACCGTCGCCCGCGTCGGGCTGACGATGCCCATCGGGCTGACGATCGACGAGGTCGAGAGTCCGGCGTCGTACAAGCTCTTGGGTCCCGAAGACGACCGACTTCCGACCGGCAAAGAGTACATCCGCCGGCTGCTCGAACTCGAGTACGGCGACGAGTACGACATCGAAGCGGAGTTCCCGATCGTGGAAGATCGGGGCAAATCGAGGGGGACGGAGACGTATCCGATCTCCTCGACCCGTCCGATCGAGTCGCCCGTTGGCGCGAACATCGCCGTCGCCGGCGGTGCGATGGGGACGACCTCGGCGTTCCACGAGGGCGGCTATCACGTCGCCGTCCGAACCGGGAAGATCGCCGGCCGACTGGCCGCGACGGATTCACTCGAGCACTACAACGAGGTCTGGAAACGCGCGGTCGGCGACGAACTCCTCCGGAACGTCGCGTTCGCGGACATCGTCTCCGACTACGGGCCCGACGACTGGGACCGGGTCTTCGGGGTCCTCGAGGGTATGACCGCCGCGACGGACCTCGAGGGACAGTTGCTCGCGAAGAAGTATTCGGCGGGTCTCGGCGCGACGAAGATCATGGCCGCCTACAAGAAACGGAAGTACAAGTTCCGCAACGGCGGCTACGTCCAGTTCAGCGAAGACGAGTACATCATCTGAGAGGAATTAGCAGAACTGTCCATAGTTTTGCTTCAGAGACTGACATATATACGCTGATGGACACAGGGCACAAACTGCTCGCTTCGCTCGTAGTTTCTATCGGCGTCGACCGCGGCCACATTCGCGCGGTGATCGGTGTTTATTTGTCCAAATCAGTCTCATGTAGTCCCAATGGGAGACTCTCTCACACACCCGGTCAATCCGTCGGGAGAGGAGTCACTGACTGACTGGATG
>LKNC01000169.1 GCA_001564255.1 Natrialbaceae archaeon Tc-Br11_E2g1 | reverse complement strand
TGTTTCTCCTTCTTCGTCTGTCTCGCTGGTGATGTCTCCCTCTACCTGGTAGTTATCGAAGTCCTCGTAATCGGCCAGGAGTTCGTTAATATTCCGGGTGATTTCAGAAGCGAGCTTCTCCTTTTCCTGGGTCGTCCGGCCTTTTTTGAAGTGCTCGTTGTGGAGTTGAAGCAGCGGGTCCTTGATCCCCGTCTTCGACTCGTGTCCTCGGAACGACGTGTGTGCGTTGTTCTCTAAGTCGGGGCAGAGTTCGGTAGCGTCACACCACCCGATCATCTCAGGCGGTGACTTAATTGAGGGGATGCCGTTGGGTTTGTATGTCTTTATGGTCATAAAGGGCTTGTCGAGGTATTTGTTACCTTTCAGCATTGCGACGCCCTCCCACGGCGGTTCTTCCTCCATCACATCTGTCCGTATGACATAGAGGTCGCGCACACGGTAGGTGTCACCCTCGGCACTGAAATCGGGGAGCTCTCGCCGGTACATGAGCTGGCCGTTCTCAAGATACTCCTCGAGGTCTGGCGCAACTGGCTCGTGTTTTTCGCCGTCGATGATGTACTGGACGGTAACGTCGTCCCGGTTCAGCAGGAAGCTGAAGTTCTGGACGAACATCCTCTGGACCTGTTCCCAGTCGCCAAGGAAGTCGAGGTCGTACTCAACAACGTCGTCTACGAAGATGTGGGTGCCCTGCTGACCGCTCGGGAGACGGGGGTTCTCCGGGAGCGTTGGGTCGCTGTATTTCCCGTCGTTCGAGACTGTCATGGCGTTGTGCTCATCATCCTGCCGAGTCTCGACGTAGGTCAGGCCCTCGCCGCACATGGCGATCACGTAAAACCCTCGACCGTAGGCTCCAGCACCGAGACCAGCCTCTTTGTCCTCGTCAGGGGTGTCGATCCCGACGAGATTGTTCCGCAGAACCTCCTCGGTCATCCCGCCAGCGTTGTCGATGTAGGTGAACGTCTTCTGCTCCGTATCTATCTGGAAGATAATTTCCAGATGGGATTCTGCAGGCAGGATGCCCCGGTCCATGTTTCGACCCCATGCGTCTACACCGTTCTGGACTGCCTCCCGAACCGTTCCCTTCGCTGGTTCGTCGTAGTCCTGCCGGATTCGCTGGAGGGTGTTCTTTCTCTCTATGGGTACTTCCTTGTCGATGTCTTCGTCCTTTGCGAAGTCTGGCCCCTGATCAACGTTTTCTGAGATATCCTCGGGAACCTCGTCCTCTCCGGCGATATCGTCGTCTTTACGCGTATCATCCGAGGGATTCTCCTCGTCGGCGCTCATTCGTTACCCTCCATCTCGCCAGTTGTGAGCAACTCAGCCTCTAACTCCTCTGGTGGCATGCCCGACCCTGTATCTGTGTATATTCGTGTGCGTGCTTCCATGTGTTTGTCTCCGAGGGAGTGCTCGACTTCGCTTCCTGTCGATTCGCTTGATCGATCTTTCGTTGGTCTCATGTTTTGACTCTATTTATAGTGTGCACACAATAGCTTGTGTTACACATACGAGCAAAGACAAGCAAAGGTAATAAATGTTGGGTCGCGGGGTAGAACCAGAGCTAGAGGCCATCAAAACGAAGAAATCAGCAGAATCAGACGTCAGTTTAGGGCTTCTTCGATGTAACGCGTATGGTCGACCACAAGCTCGCGGTGTGTATTGAGTAACTCTGCGCCCTTTGTGGTCAACATATAGCAATTCGACCGCCCATCTATCGGTTTTTTCTCGACATAGCCCAGCTCGTCTAGTCGTTCCAGAGCTTGGTACACGCTTTGATAAGCGATATTTGTGTCGTGCCAGTGCTTATATTCGTCTTGTAGGGCAGATACATCCGGCTCATATTTGTCGGCGATGAAGCACAGTAACTCTATCTGCAGTCCACCGATGTTAGATTCGTTCATCATCGTGGTTTCTGTAGGATGACGACCCATTCACGTTCAATGACTCCGTTGCCGTGGTCTCTTCCGAAGAACAGGTCACGATTGGTGATCTTGTCCCAGGCCATCCCAGCGAGCCGGTATCCGGCGTCTGTAGGAATACCTTTGTCCTGATTATTGAACTTTCCGAGATTTTGAGCGACATCGGCCACGAACTTGTGGCTTTGTATCCGGCGACCACTGATGGTGTTCTCGCCGATAATAAAGAAGAAATATGCACCCGGCTTTAGGTGTCGATAGACACTAGTTAGCGTCTTTAGCATGTCCTCTGCGAAGAATTTCCATGTAATATAGGCACGACTTCTGGCTTCGGTCAAATCGCCGTTATGTATGTTTAGGATGTGCTCGTCTAGCTCGGGGAGGGAGGTCTCTTCGTATTCATCCCATGTTCCGTCCCACTGCTCGTTCATCATGAGTGGGAGTTCTTCTTCGATGTCGCTGATGGTAGCTGAGTTTGTCCCGACGAACGACCGACGGAGGGTTTCAGCGTCCACATCTGTGGTCTCCTCCAGGAGATCATGGATCCAGAACAGCCGGAGTTTCGTCCCTCTGTAGTAATTTATAGCATTGATGTACGGAGGAGACGTGATGGCCATGTCCACACCCTCGACGTAATCTGAAAATTCGAAGTCACGGGCGTCCCCTAACTGAATGTTTGAGGTCGCTTTGTGGGACTGGTTTTCCTCCAAGGGCAGCCAGTTATTCGAGAAGCTGTGAAGAGTCGACTGGGTCGCTCCATTAATGTTTAATGTTTGACTTTCACCGCCTGGAACGTTCGTACGGTAGACCTCATTCCATAGGTCGATGAGTTTCCCAATCGAACGGTCGAGGTGTTCCTTGTATCGCTCAACTGCATTCGGTGGGTGTTCCCCGTTGTCGATCCGCTTTCGCATCTTTTTCGATTTGTGCGCCTTCGAGACCTCGGGATCCGCGTTTGACACGTCGAAGACTGTGTTAGCTATCAAGAGAATAAGCCATTTCGGAACAGCTGTTTTGAGGAGCTTGTCGGAATCCAGATCTGCCAACACTTTCCGTTCCCTTGGTTCAATTCCGGCTGTCAGATCCACATCGTCTTCGATAAATTCACTCACAACCTTCCGAATCGTTGTCAGTCCCTCTATTGATGGCTCCTCGAACCAGTGGTACTTGTTAGTCTGGTCCAAGAACTCGACATCGTATTCCTCGTAGTATTTTTCCTCCGTCGACTCCAGTCGTTGAAGAATCTCATCTTTGGTGTTGCGAAGGACAGTATACGGGATTGGGGTAGTAGCGACGTCGCTGACCAGCTTTGACACTGGATTTATTTCTACGCCGAGGAAATCTCGTCCTGCTACTTTCGCCTCTACACCCGTTGTGCCACTCCCACAAAACGGATCAAGAATGACGGGGCGGTGTCCGTCCTCGTTCCGTTCCGATGAGAAGGTGTTGATGAGATACCTTGGGATGTGAGGGATGAAAATTGCTGGGTGCTTGTGAATGCCATGAGTTAGGAGAGCTGTATCTGACCACGAGATTGTGTCAGCCAGTTGCCTGAAATTCATCTCAGGATAGTCGTTCAACTCCTGGTTCGAATTCGTATCTGTAAGCAGATATTGAGGAGGTACGTCAGGCTCGTACATCGCGGGGTTGTCCGCGATTCGAAAGTCAATATCCGCAGCATTCTCATCTGGGGTTTCTTTCGACCTCGTCTGTGGAGAAATATCTTGTGTAGATTTACCGCTACCCATGTTATACCATCCTTATCTGGGGAATACTATAAAAACCCCCGATGCTGAAATCACAGCGCAGCGAGCCGACGTGTGCTTCATGAGCACCTCCGTAATTTGAATTTATTATTGAACTCTGTAACCAGCATATTCCGTGCAGTTCAGCTGTCATACATGACAAATGAAGAATAATAGTAACGCATTGTTTACGATTACGGCAAATCGCTCACATGGACGCTCCTTGACCGAGATCTCGCGCCCGACTTAGGAATAGTTCCTTGTCATCCTCGCTGCTATCTACGGTGTCTAAATCATGCCGAAGGTCGCCGGATACCTCGTGTCCTCCCTCTGGGAACTGCTCTGCAAGCTCGTGCTTACCAACCTGTTTGTCAGCGATGTCGTGGACGAGTTTCTCTTCATCCTCCATCAGATTGAGACCGAACGCTGTCAGAATCGCCTCATCGAGGCGCTTCTCGACGTTCTTGTATCCGGGAAGGCTCTTTTTCACCGGGCCAGGTACGTCTGAGAGGTACGCTTCGGCTCCGTCGTGTAGCAGCCCCCAACGCTGTGCCGCCAGAGAGCCGCCTCGCGCCTCCACTTCGAGGCTCACGTGGACAGAGTGCCGGGCAACGCTGTACATCGACGGGCCTTGTCCGGCGAACCGACCCAAGTTGGACAGTCCGTGAGCGATGTCGTCCAGTTTGATCTTCTCAGGATCAGGGTCAGCTGGGACGATCTTCTGGCCCGTCCATGTGTCGATCTCTCGGTGTCCCTTGCCGCGCTCGGCGAGCAGTTCCTGCACATAGCCCGCAACCGCCTCGTAGGGTACTCTGTCGATCTTGTCTTCTGGGCCCTCTGTGGTCGGTAGGAACTGGTCGAGCCCTTCTTTCAGGGTTTCCGGCAGTCCTGCTGAGTCCGGCTTTCTGTCGCTCATGGTGTCAATCTCCAAGGACGGAACATAGGCGTTTGGTGTCCACCGTGGACCCACCGCGGGACGCTTGCGGCTGGAGAGGACTGGCTGAGTCGGTGGCCCCGAACGCCGAAAGCTCGGTCGGACGACACCGACGTAGCATTGTTAGGATTTCTCACCGTCGAGTTTACCCTCCGTCAGTCGCCCTTTTCATGTTTAAACAGAAGCCCCAACGAAGGGTAAACTAACCAAGCAGAGCGGTGAGGTGGGCACGGACGCGTCCGTGCTGGCGAACTGGCCTTCCGTGCCGCGCGCTGGCGTCTCGTGCTCGCTGCGGCACCAAGGCCATCCAACTACAAAAGGCGAAAAACGGCTAACACGCCGGCGCGGAGAAGCCGTCACTGCCTATGTTCTATTGTCACTTCTCGTGGGGGGCCCTCGTATAACCGTTCTAGTGTTATGTGTGGACAACAAGACAACGGGCCGGTGCTCACCGGATAGACAACATAGAAAGCTGACGGGCGGACAAGACGACAGTGTGCTCCGAGCACCACTCAGCCCTCCTGTTGAAGTGGTAACAACCCGGCTTCGGACTGCTGCTCTTGGCACAGATCGGTTCACCGATGCCAGTGAACGCTCAAAACAGTCTTTCGGTCATGTTCGACATGGACTGGAGTCGGTGAGAACTGTGAGTCGGCACGGCTCACGCGGAAGCCAGCGGGGCTGTCTCTCTTGGCTCACGTCGGCAGCTTCGAGCTTGCGCAGGCCGCGTGCCAGACAGCCGTCGAACACCAAGGGCGACAAAGAGAAAAACACGGAGAAGGCGTCACCGCCGGACCGCGTGCGTGAGGGGCCCTCGTATGGATGTCCAAAAGGGACAAACGCGATGTCCCAAGAGAAAACGAAGACAGACACGGTGCTGATCTACTGTAGCCGAGAGACCAAAGAACGCATCCGAAAGCTCAAACGCGGCGGGGAGACCTTCGACGCTCTCCTCACGCGGATGGCCGAGCAGTACGATCCGGACGAAGCCCCCGAAGACGACGAGGAAACCCAGCGATGAGTCTGCCCGGCCAGAAGCAGAAGCTGACGCCTGAACAGGTGGTCGAGCGGCACAGAGACAAGCTGGAGAGCCACGCCACCAGCGACCGAGCGTCGTCGTGGCTCGCCGAGGCACTTCTCGACTACGCAGACGAGAAGACAGAGCCATGAACGCCGACGAGATCGACGCGGTCTGGGCTGCTCACGAGAGCACCGTCTCAGCGGTAGAGGTCGAACAGGTCGTATCAGACGCCGCAGAGGACGAGGTGGTCTGTCGAGTGTGCGCCGAGCGGTTCGGCCAGATCACCGACCAGCACCTCCAGACACACGGCATGAGTCTCAGCGAGTACCAGTTGGAACACACGGATGCACCGATCTATCCGTCCGACCCTGACCGCCGACCGGGACGCGAGCCCGGATTCAGCCACTCCGAGGAGACAAAGCTGAAGATCGGAGAGAAAGTCAGACAGAGCCGAAACCGGGGTGTGGACGAATGAGCCCAGCCGAGGAACCTCTGTGCCCGTGGGGCGCATTCCAACTACGGATCACGCAGGCCATCCTAACCGCTCGAAAACAGTACTACATAAGTGGACACCATCACTGGGTGGAGGAGAAACTCCTCTGTGACTTGATGAAGTGTATAGTTACTCTCAGAGATGAAGACGCAAGCTTAGACGAACTGGACCAGCCAGCGGCAAACGAGATTGCCGCGGCCTTAGAAAAACAC
>LKNC01000168.1 GCA_001564255.1 Natrialbaceae archaeon Tc-Br11_E2g1 | reverse complement strand
GGCTCGGTCACCATCGAGGCCGCCCGCCGGGCCGGTCGCGTGACCGCGATCGAGCGCAAACCCGAACGCCTCGAGGTCACCGAGAGGAACCTCGCGGCCAACGAGGTAGACGCCGACGTGACGGTCCGCGAGGCCGAAGCCCCCGAGGGACTCCCCGAGGACGCCGACGCTTTGTTCCTCGGCGGGAGCCGAAACTTCGAGGCCGTCCTCGACCACGCCGTCGGGACGGACGTCGACCGGATCGTGATGAACGTCGCCCGTCTCGAGGTCGCCGGCCGGGCCGTCGAGGCCTTCCGGGAACGGGAGATCTTAGATGAGGTCGTCCAGTTCCAGGTCAGCCACGGCTACGAACTCGTCGGCGCGACGGGGTTCGACTCACAGAACCCGGTCTACATGATCGTCGGCCGCCGGGATTCGGAGGGGGTGGCGTGACCGTCTACGGCGTCGGCCTCGGCCCCGGCGACGCGGAACTCGTGACGGTCAAGGGCAAACGCATCCTCGAGAACGCCGAGATCGTCTACTCGCCGGGTCGACTCTCCCGATCGGTCGCACTCGAGTACGTTCCCGAATCGGTGGTGGGCGACCTGGAGTTCCCGATGACCCGGGACCCAGAGGAGTTGCGGAGTGCCTGGAAGGAAGCCGCCGAGGAGGTTGCCGCACAGGCCCGCGAAAAGGACGTGGCTTTCGTCACCCTCGGCGACCCCAACGTCTACTCGACGTTTGGCCACCTGCGACGGACGCTCGAGGCCTTCCACCCCGACGTCGACCTTGAGGTCGTCCCCGGGGTCAGCGCGATGACCGCGTTCACCACCGCCCTCGGCGTCGAGGTCGAGTCCGGGACGGGACTGGCACTCCGGGAGGCTGCAGGCGGGGCAGCACCGACGGGCCCCGACAGGATGGTCCTGTTCAAGGTCACCGACGCACCGACCACCCACGGGAAACTGACCGAGGCGGGCTACGACGTCCGCTTTGGCCGTCGACTCTTCATGGAACAGGGTGAGACGATCGTCACCGACGACCCCGAGGAGATCGACGAGCGCGATTACTACACGCTCGCGTACGCAGAACGGGACGGCCTAGAGCGTGACCTCGCGACGGCGGAGTTCGACGTCGACGAGGGGACGGAGGCGGACGCCGACACCGACGCCGAAGCGGAGGGGTCGGCATGAGCGACGAGACCTACACCGCAGGCGACGTCCGCGAGGGCGTCCCCTTCGTCGGGGCCGGGCCCGGCGACCCGGGTCTGTTGACGGTGACGGGCAAGGAACTGCTCGAGGCCGCCGATCTGGTCGTCCACGCCGGGTCGCTGGTCAACAGCGAACTGCTCGACGAATACTGTGCGGACGCCCAACTGGTCAACTCCGTCGGCAAGGACCTAGAGGAACTGATCCCACTGATGGCCGACGCGTATCACGAGGGCCGGGAGGTCGTTCGACTGCACAGCGGCGACCCCGCGATTTACGGGGCCGCACTCGAGCAGATGGACGCCCTCGAATCGGAGGACGTGCCGACCTATTTCGTCCCCGGCGTTACCTCCTCCTTTGCGGCGAGTGCGACCCTCGGGACGCAACTCACGTTGAACGAGGTCGCAAACCACGTGGCCTTCACCCGCCCGCAGGGGAAGACCCTGACCGAGGAGGAAGACCACATCAGCGAGTTCGTCGGGATGGGCGACGTGACGACCTGTATCTACCTGGGTACCCACGCCGTTCGTGACACGATGGAGCGGTTGCTCGCCGAGGGCCACGACCCCGAAACCCCCGTGGCGGTCGTCTACCACGCCTCCTGGCCGGACGAGGACGTCATCACGGGCACGATCGGGACGATCGCCGACAAAGTCGACGAGGCCGGCTATCGGGCCTCAGCACTCGTTCTGATCGGTGAAGCCGTCACGGGTGCGGGCTACGAACGATCCTACCTCTACGGCGACTGGGCGAACCGTGGCTCCGGAAGCTCCGAGGAGAGCGACGAGGGGTGTTCGGACTGAGATGACTGGGAGTGCAACATGGAGTCGACAACAGGGTGAAAGCCCCCGGCTCGCTCGAGTCGGGGGCGCTCGCTGCGCTCCTCGGCTCGCTAACGCTCGCCTGCGGTGCTTGCGTCGGCCGCCTTCCTCGACCGAGTCGGCCCCTTTCATTCCCGCCCCTGGCGGTCGGTCGGCGGGTCGACGCGGGTGGCTGGACAGGGTCGCGACTCGAGCGTTGAAAATTCGGCAATCCGGAGGTGAACAATGAGTACTGACAGCAACGATTCCGACGATAGCGGACACTGCAAGACGCCCGACTCGGACGGCGAAGTGGCAGAGGAGATCGCCATCATCGCCTTCGAGCGGAAGATGGACACCGCAGAAGAGATCGTCGACGGCATCGGCGATCGCTACGACTCGATTGACATCCTCGAGTACCACTCCGAGGTCTTCGAGGAGTACTGGGGCGAGTACGACTGTTTCGTCGGGCTGATGGCAAGCGGTATCGCAATGAGAAAGACCGCGGGCTTGCTCGAGGACAAGTGGGACGACCCGGCGATCGTCGTGGTCGACGAGGAGCTGACGTGGGCGATCCCGATCACGGGCGGCCACCACGGCGCGAACCAGGTCGCGAAGGATCTGGCGACGATGGGCGCGATCCCGGCGATGACCACCGCGAGCGAGGCGGCGGGCAAGCAGGGCGTCGAAGCGCGCGCCAAGGCGATGGATCTGCACGTGGTCAACGGCGATTCGACCGTGGCGACGAACCTCGCCGTCCTCGACGACGAACTCGGCCCCGTCGCCCGACTCGACGGTCCCAAGGCCGTACTCGTCGGCGACGACGTGACCGTCCTCAAACGCAACTCCGAGGACGGCGTCGTCATCGGCACCGGCAGCGTCTCCGGGGCGGACAAGGAGACGTTCCTCGAGGCATGGGAGCGTGCCCTCGAGCAAACGGAGTACGATCTCGAGGACGTCGAGTTCGTCGCGACGGCGACACGGAAAGAAGACGAGGAGGGACTCCTCCAGGCGGCCGACGAACTCGGTCTCGGCGTCGTCGCCTTCGAGAAGGAGACCCTGTTAGCACACGAGGGGCCGACCCCCTCGAAGTCCAAGGAGCTGATCGGCTGGCCAGGCGTCTCCGAGGCCTCTGCCATCGCCGGCGGCCGTGAGAACGAACTCGTACTCGAGAAGATCGGCTACGAGGACGAGGTAACGGTGGCGATCGGCAGATGAGCGGCGCTGACGACGTTGACACGACTGTGAGCGCCGACGCGACGGGGACGCCGGAGGAGTACGGCACCCTCTACGTCGTCGGCATCGGGCCCGGCCTGCCCGATCACATGACAAAGCGTGCGAAAGAGGTCATCGAGACGGCCGACTGCGTGATCGCTTCCAATCTCTACCAGACGTTCCTGCGCGAGGACGGCACCCTGCCACCCGCACAAGCAGTGGACGACGATGGGTTCGTGACTCGAGACGAAGGCCACGAACAGCAGATCGTCCGTTCGTCGATGGGTCGCCAGGTCGAACTGGCGAAGGAGGCGTTCAAGCGCGTTCGCGCGGGCGAGGACGTCGCCCACGTTTCGGGTGGCGATCCATCGGTGTACGGGAAATCCGACCTCCTCTTTCTGATGGCCGACGAGGAGGAAGCGACCGACGTCCCCATCGAGATCGTCCCCGGCGTGACCGCCGCACTCGGCGGGTCGGCGATGGTCGGTGCACCGCTGTGTAACGACTTCTGTACCGTCTCGCTGTCCGATAAGTGGCGGGGCTGGGACGAGATCGAGGAGAAACTGCGCGCCGCCGCAATCAGCGACTTCGTGATCGTCCTCTACAACTGCTGGCGCAACTACGAGAAGGCCGTCGAGATCGTCCGCGAGGAACGGACCGACGACGCCTACGTGGCGATCGTCAACGACGCGGGCCGGGAAGACGCCGGGCGAAACGGCGAGGGCCACTTCGTGACGACGCTTGGCGACGCTGTGAATCACGACGAGAAGGTCTCGGGGATGGGCACCTCGCTCATCATCGGCACCCACGAGACCAAGACCTGGAGCAACGACGACCGAACGTACCTGGTCACCCCGCGTGGCGGGCGTGACGTCGACGATTTTTAACCATGACAGACACCAACACCGACTCCGACGGATCGACCTCGAACTGTGGCGCGAAAACCGACGGCGGCGAGAGCTCGAGTTCGTCCACCGAATCGAAATGCGGTGCCTCGAGTTCGGACTCGAGTTCGTCCACCGAATCGAAATGCGGTGCCTCCACGAGCGACTCGAGCAGTTCGGACTCGAAGTGCGGAGCCTCGAGCAAAAAAGAGAGCACCGAGGAGAACGTCGGCGCGACCGTCGACGACTTCGACGCCGACCCCGGCCAGCTCGTCGCCGTCGGTCTCGGTCCCGGCCACCCGGAGGGGATGACTCAGCGTGCGAAAGACGCCTTACTCGAGGCCGAGCACATCGTCGGCTACACGACCTACGTCGACCTGATCCCCGACGGGATCACAGAACAGGCCGACGACATCTACGACACGCCGATGTGTGGCGAGGTCTCCCGGACCGAGGAGTCGATCGACCGCGCGCTCGCGGGCAACGACGTGGCGATCGTCGGCAGCGGCGACCCGAACGTCTACGCGCTCGCGGGGCTGGCTCTGGAGATCTTAGAGTCGAAAGGCGCGACGGCCTCGATGGTCGACTTCGAGGTCGTCCCGGGTGTGCCGGCCGCCCAGTCCTGCGCCGCGCGCCTCGGTGCCCCCCTCGTCAACGACACCGTCTCGGTCTCGCTGTCCGATCACCTCGTGCCGATGCCCGAGATCGAGTCCCGGCTTCACTCGGTCGCAAAGGAGAGTTTCGTCATCACGATCTACAACCCCTGGAGCCGCAAGCGCCGGGAGAACTTCGAGAAGTGCTGTGAAATCCTGCTGACTCACCGCGATCCCGACACCCCCGTGGGCATCGTCCACGGTGCCGGCCGCGAGGACGAGCAGGTGCTGATCACCGAACTCGGCGAACTCGAGGAACTCGGTGAAAGCGAGATCATCGACATGACGACGACGATCGTCGTCGGCAACGAGGAAACGTACGTCTGGGACGACCGGATGGTCACCCCACGCGGTTACGAGACGAAATACGACTACTGACGATTCGAACCCAACACAACATGCCACAATACGAAGTCACCCTGGAGAAAGACGCCTGTGACGGCATCTTCGCCTGTCTGACCCGCGATCCGCGGTTCGTCGAGGACGAGGACGGCCTGGCGACGATCGACCCCGACGCCGACCCGATCTACGACGCGACGGGCGAGGAGACCGTCACGGTCGAAGGCGGGCGAGTCGTCGCCACTTTCGACGACGACCGGATCGAGGACACGAAAAAGGCCGCCCAGGCCTGCCCCGTCGACGCGATCGAGGTTCGGGAGGTGGGCCAATGAGCGACGGTCCCGGCCTCGAGGCCCCCGCCGACCTGCTCGCCGGCCATCCCGCGACGGCGTACTTCTGGGGACAGGTCGCCGCCAGCGGCGAGGTCACGGACGACGGTATCGAGGTCGTCACGAACGACGAGGCGGCGGCCGACGTGCTCGCAGCGATCGCCGGCGGCGACGTTGCCGACCTCGCCCACGGGACGACCACCCGCGAGTACGCCCACGACACCTCGACCACCCGGACCGAAGAGGAGTACACGGTCTCGATCGACGGCTCGGACCTGTACGGCGCGAGTGGTCCCCTCGGCCTCCCCGTCGACGGCCGCGGGAACTACCGCTTTTCGGCCTTCTCGGCTTACAAGCGGGAGCTCCTGCGTGGGCTGCTCGAGGGCTGTGGCACGGTCTGTTTCAAGTCCTCGAGTGCCAGCGTGGGAATCTCGTTCGTCGCCGACGACCGGGCGTTGCTCGAGGCCATCGACACCCTCCTCGATTCGTGTCCAATCGCGGCCCCGACGGGCGAGATCAGCGAGACCTCCTCGGGTGGCTACTGGTTCGGCCTCGAGGATTCGGCCGCCCCCGGTTTTGGGACCTGGGTGTACGACGAGAGCGAGGAGACGGGGCTGTTCGCGCCGAGTCGGCGACGGAAGCTACAGCGGAGTCTCGAGCAGGCTGAGAACGTATGAGTACCGAAAACAGCGGTGAGAGGTCCGGGGACACGCTCGAGGACGACGCCGTCCTCGTGGTCGGCCACGGCTCCCGGCGGGAGAGATCGAACGAGCAGGTCCGCGAGTTGGCGACGATGCTCGAAGCGCGGGTCGAGGTTCCGGTCGACGTCGCCTACTTAGAGCTCGCCGAGCCGTCGATCCCCGACGCGATCGAGGGGCTCGCGCCGACCTGAGGGCACCTCTCTGTCGTCCCCCTG
>LKNC01000003.1 GCA_001564255.1 Natrialbaceae archaeon Tc-Br11_E2g1 | reverse complement strand
GCAACCGCCCCCAGGAAGTTCTTCCGGTTTATCGAAACGAGCATCGGTCTCTCGAGTGCCCGGAACTCCGACAGTCGCCGGAACGTCTCCCAGTCGTCTTCGAGCGTCTGGGAGTCGCTCCAGCTGCCGAACGCGGGGTCGATTATGGTCTTGTCGGTCAGTCCGTTCTGTTTCAGTGCCTCGTAGACCATGTCGACGTAGTCGGCTTCCTCGGCCCACGTCTCCCCGTTCCGTTCGGCCCAATCGGTTTCCTTGACGGCACCCGGACGCTCGAGGTCCGGCGGGCTCGCCATCTTCGCCACCGCGACGTCGTGGCGTTCACAGACCGCCGCCATGTCCGGGTCCGCAAAGCCACAGACGTCGTTTACCATGTCAAAGCCCGCCTCGAGGGCGGCCTCGGCGACGTCGGCGTAGCGGGTTTCGATCGAGAACACCGCCTCCCCGGAGACCCGATCGAGCGTTTCGAGGGCGACGTGGAGTCGCTCGAGTTCCCCTTCGGCGCTGAGAACCTCGAACCGTTTGTTCGCCGACTCGAGGCCGACGTCGACGATGTCCGCCCCCTGATCGATCAACTCCTCGTCGACGTAGTGGGCGGCCTCCGCCGGGTCGTCGAAGACGCTCGGGTCGTATGGGGACTCCTCGCTTACGTTCAACACGCCCATGATCCGTGGCGGGTACTCGTCTCCGATACCGAGGCCAGCAGCGTCGACGCTGTACATACGCCGACTGAGGGGAGGGGATAAAAAGGGGCCGCGGTTCCGGCGAACTGGGACGCCCGCCGCCGGTGGGCCTGCGGCGGGTCCCGTTCCAGCCGACCGGTGACAGTGAAGCCGAAATTTTTTTCACGTATTCTGCCGTGTTCTGTGCCGATGGAACAGTTTTCGGGGCTCCTCGAGGCGTCTCCGGATGCCGTCCTCGTCGTCGACGTGGAGGGCGTCATCTGCCGTGCGAACCGGAACGTCGAGGACGTCCTCGGATACACCCCAGGAGAGCTCCACGGATCGCCCGTCGAAACCCTCCTGCCCGAAACGGATCGGGACCGACACGTCGAATACCTCGAGGAGTACGTCGAGTCGCCGGAACCGCGACCGTTCGGCTCGAGAGCGGGACTCCACGCCCGGCGGGCCGACGGGACCGAGATCCCCGTCGAGGTCAGCCTCGGCCCCGTCGAATCGGACGGGGAGCAGTTCGTCGTCGCCGTGGTGAGCGACGTCAGCGAACGCAGGGCACGGAAACGGGCCCTCGAGGACAGAAACGAACGGCTAGACGAGTTCACCAGCGTCGTCAGCCACGACCTGCGTAACCCGTTGAACGTCGCGATCGGCCGTCTCGAACTCGCCCGCGAGGAGTGTGACAGCGCCCATCTCGAGGACGTCAGCTACGCCCTGGGGCGTATGGAATCGCTGGTCGACGATCTACTCGTGCTCGCACGCCAGGGCGAATCACTGGACGACCTCGAGGCGGTCGATCTCGAGGAGTTACTCGAGGCGTGTTGGACAGTCGTCGAGACGACGGCGGTGTGTCTCGAAGTCGAGACGGACCGAACGATCCTGGCGGACCGTGGTCGCCTCGCACAGGTCTTCGAGAACCTGTTTCGTAACGCCGTCGAACACACGTCGACGGGGTCGAAGACGACGATCAGGGTCGGCCCCCTCCCGGAGGGCTTCTTCCTCGAGGACGACGGGGAGGGGATCTCACCCGAAGAGCGCGATCGCGTCTTCGAGGCCGGCTACTCGACGGGTGAGGACGGAACGGGGATCGGCCTGCGGATCGTCGCCGAGATCGTCGACGCACACGGGTGGGAGGTGTCGGTCGGGGAGAGCGAGGGTGGGGGCGCACGCTTTGAGTTCACCGGGGTCGACGTCGTCGAGCGGTAGCCACGACCGTCGGGGACGAACGTTCACGGCCACCGGAGTTTTGCCCGACGCCGACGTAGCCCCTCTATGGCGAGTTACGAACGCGTCACCCGCGTCGGTACATCCCTCGAAGACGTCTGGGAGTTTCACTCCCGGATCCAGGGTCTGGAGACCCTGACCCCGTCGTGGATGGGGCTCCGTGTCGAGTCGGTAATCGGGCCCGACGGCGAGGGCGACCCCGACGTGCTCGAGGAGGGGGCCGAAATCGCGATGTCGATGCGCCCGTTCGGGGTCGGGCCCCGCCAGCACTGGACCTCACTGATCACCGAACGCGACCGCCGGGCGGGGGCAGCGTACTTCCGGGACGAGATGATCTACGGCCCGTTCGATCGGTGGGTCCACACCCACGCCTTCTACGCCGACGGCGAGGGGACGATCCTCCGTGACAGCGTCGAGTACGACCTGCCGATGGGCGGAATCGGTGACGCACTCGCGCCGTTCTCGCGGGTCGGCTTCGAGGGGATGTTCCGGGATCGTCATCGACGGACGAAATCGGCCCTCGAATGACACGTCCGTCCCTCCCGAGGACGGTCACGGGTGTTTCCGGGACTCAGCCCTCGAAATGAAGCGGGGATTTATATTCTATCTAGAGCTACACTCAGAACAATGGCAACGACGGACAACTCGTTCAACGGGATCACCGAACACTGTGAGGACTGTGGGTTCGAAACCATCCACGAGGTCTCAGTCCAGATCCGCACCGAGAGCCTGAAAGACGAGAACGCCCAGTTCTCCCGGGAACCCTACCGCGTCGCGGAGTGCCAGCGATGTGGTGCCCGCAAGAGCCAGCGGATGAACAACGCGTGAACCTGCCGACTCCCCCTTTCGATCGACCCTCGAGCGTCTCCGTGTCCGCTATCTCGTCGTCACTTCACAGCCGTCCTCGGTGACGATGACGGTGTGTTCTTTCTGGCTGACCAGACAGCCGTCGTCCTCTTTGAGCACCGGGTAGCCGTGGACGACGCCCCGGGATTTGAGCCGGCGAAGGGCCATCTCCGCCCGGTCGGTCTCGAGCCACCGCGTGGCGAACGGGAGGGTTCGGAACTCCTCGGTGATCTGCTCGAGTGCCCGTCTGGCCTGGCGGTTCCGGACCGACCGATCGGTTTGCAGCGAGAAGATCTCCTCTTTCCCCCCTTCGGTAACTTTCCCGCCGCCGTCGGTCGCGAACGGCTCGATCGCGACGACGTCACCGACCTCGAGGGCGACACCCTGTGAGACTTCTCTGTTGGGAATGTTCGGGCTGGTGTGTTGTTCCCAGTGGCCCAGCCCGTGGCCGGTGAGGTTGACCACGGGGTTGAACCCGTAGCCGGTGATGACCTCCTCGATCTCCGCGCCGATCTCGCCGGTCTCGACGCCCGGTTCGACGACCTCGAGAGCCGCCTCGAGGGCCTGTTCCGAGGCCTCCGCGAGTTCCGGGTTCCCCGAGAGATCGACCGTGATCGCGGTGTCGGCGAGCCAGCCGTCGACGTGAACGCCGATATCGAGGTTGATCATCTCCTCGCCGAAGACGGTATCGTCGTCGATCGCGGGCGTGGCGTGGGCGGCCTCCTCGTCGACGGAGATGTTTACGGGGAACGCCGGCTTCCCGCCGAGTTCGCGGATGCGATCCTCCGCGTACTCGGCGACCTCGAGGTGGCTGACCCCGACCTCGACGCGGTCGGCGGTTTCCTCGCGCACCTGTCGGAGGATTTCGCCCGCCTCGCGGTGGTTCTCGTACTGTTCTGCCTCGAGGTCGACCTCGTGTTCGGCCATGTACCGGGGTTGTCCGGGTCGGTAAAAAGAGGTTGCGTCTACAGTTCGCCTTCGGCTTTCAACCCCTCGATAACGTCCTCGACGAGACCGTCGACGTCGTCGTAGGGGAACTCCTGGTGGCCCGAAAGCCGCGTTCCGAGTTCCATCGCGGTGAAACTGACCTCGCCGGACTCGAAACTCGTCCCGGGCCCATCGGGGAGTGCCGGAACGAGGTCCATCTGGTTTTGTACCGGGTAGTCAGCCCCCTCGAACGCCTCGGTGAGTTGCTCTCTGAGTTCGTCTTCGTCTACCATACCGGATGTGTCACACGAAGGGGGTTAAGCATTCTGAAACAATGGCAAACAAATTTTAAGTTTATATCGGGGCCGAACCGGTTTATCCCCGCCCGTCTCCGGGACCCGTTCGAGGGTCTCGACCTCGAGGCCGATCCGGCCCGGAAACTCGAGGAAGACCGGCGTAGTTCGACGGGACTAGTCGTCGCTGACTTGCTCCTGGATGTCCTCGACGACCTCGGGGTTGCGAAGCGTCGACGTGTTCCCGATATCGGTACCGCTCGCGATGTCCTCGAGTAATCGACGCATGATCTTGCCCGAGCGCGTCTTCGGCAGTTCGGGTGTGAAGATGATCTGTTCGGGTTTGGCGATCGGGCCGATGCCGTCGACGATGGCCTCGACGATCTCGGCCTCGAGGTCCTCGCCCGGTTCCCGGCCGTCCTCTACGATGGCGTAGATGTAGACCGCCTCGCCTTTCAGGTCGTGGTCGCCGCCGACGACGGCGGCCTCGGCGACGCCCTCGACGCCGACGGTCGCGCTCTCGACTTCCATCGTCCCCAGCCGGTGGCCGGCGACGTTGATGACGTCGTCGACGCGTCCGAGTACGGTGATGTAGCCGTCATCGTCGACTTTCGCGCCGTCTTCGGGGAAGTAGACCCACTCGTCGGCCTCGGGATCGGAGTACTCGATCCAGTACTCGTTGAGAAAGCGTTCGTCGTTACGGTACAGCGTCCGGAGCATACCGGGCCACGGTTTCTGGACGGTGAGGTAGCCCGCCCGGCCGGATTCGACCTCCTCGCCTTTCGCATCGACGATCCGGACGTCGTGTCCGGGCAGTCCGGGACCTGCTGCGCCGGGTTTCATGTCACAGACGCCGGGTAGTGTGGTGATCATGTGGCCGCCGGTCTCGGTCTGCCACCAGGTGTCGACGATCGGACACTCCTCGCCGCCGATGTGTTTGTAGTACCACTTCCAGGCCCGCGGGTTGATCGGTTCACCGACGGTGCCGAGCAGACGCAGCGAGGACAGATCGCGTTTCTCGGGGTACTCGGTACCCCACTTCATGAACGCCCGCACGGCCGTCGGGGCCGTGTAGAAGACGTCCACCTCGTAGTCCTCGACGATCTGCCAGAAGCGGTCTTTCTCCGGGTAATCCGGGGTCCCCTCGTACATCACCGTCGTCGTGCCGAGCGTCAGTGGCCCGTAAACGATGTAAGAGTGACCTGTGATCCAGCCGATGTCCGCCGAACACCAGTAGGTGTCCTCCGGCTCTAAGTCGAGCACCGCGTGGGAGGTCCAGGCGGCGTAGGCCAGATAGCCCGCCGTCGTGTGTTTGACGCCTTTGGGCTTGCCCGTCGTCCCCGAGGTGTACATCAAAAACAGCATGTCCTCGGCGTCACGGGGGACCGGCTCGACGCTTTCCCCCTCGTGTTCGGCGACCAGTTCGTCGTAATCGTACTGGCCCTCCCCGAGTTCGTGCTCGAGTTCGTCGCCGAGGCGGTCGACGACGACCGTGGTCGTCTCCCGGTCGACGTCCGCCAGACCCTCGTCTGTCTTCGAGAGGTGATCGAGTGCGTCCCCGCGGCGGTAGTAGCCGTCGGCGGTGAGCAGGTACTCGCTGTCGGCGTCGTTCATCCGCGTCGCGAGTGCCTCCGCGGAGAAGCCGGCGAAGACGACCGAGTGGGGCGCGCCGATGCGTGCACACGCGAGCATCGCGATCGGCAACTCCACGATCATCGGCATGTACATCGTGACGACGTCGTCCTCCTCGACGCCCAGTTCACGCAGTGTCGCGGCGAGAGCCTCGACCTCCGCTAAGAGTTCGCTGTAGGTGTACGTGCGGCTCTCGCCGGGTTCGCCCTCCCACTCGATCGCGACGGCGTCGCCGCGGCCGTCCTCGACGTGGCGGTCCAGACAGTTGTACGAGGCGTTCAACTCACCACCGGCGAACCACTGGTAGGTGGGTGCGTCGTCCTCGAGGAGCACCTCGTCGTACTCGCTTTCCCACTCGAGAAAGTCGGCCGCCTGCTCCCAACACTCGGGCCACTCGTCCTCGAACTCCTCGTAGATAGACGGATCCGAGACGTTCGCCTGTTCGACGAACTCCTCGGACGGTTCGAAGGTGTCCTGTTCTGTGAGCCGTGCCTCGAGTCGTACGTCTTGCTCCTCGGGTTCATCTGACATGGCTACCGTAACTTGGTCGAGTATCCGGAATAAGCGTTCGCAAAACAGTAATCGTGCCGTAGCATGACGTACACCGAGGCGATCACACCGCCCACCTACGTGCACAATATCGGGGCACCAGGGCCCAGAACGTCCGAGATACCCTCTCGAACCGCTGTGGTGTCTCGGTCGAGAGAACTCTGAAATCGATCGGTGAGACTCCGGTGGGTTCATACTGTCGGTCATAGATACGTCCATCACTCCCGAGAGAAGACGAACTGACACGCGCTGTACCGCCAGTTCCGTCACACACGGGTTCACAGATCCATGACCGACAGTATCACTCGCCGCCGGACTGCAGTCGTTCCGTCGTCTCGACCAGTGGATGGCGGGCGTAATCGACGATGTCGATGTCGGTGATGGTCTCGAGACCCCCTTTGGCCGCGGTCTTTGCCATCCCGAGGTCGATCTCGTGGGAGGTGACGATCACGTAGGCCTCCATCTCCTCGATCCCGAGCCGATCGGCCGCCAGGACCCGGTGGTGGCCGTCGGCGAGGTACTGCGTTCCGTCGTTGTCGATGACGACCAGCGGTTCCGCGAGGCCGTGATCGAGTTCGTAGCGTCGTCCCTCGAGTTCGTCGGCGTAGACTTTCCCCTGGGTGGGGACGAGTTCCGAGAGGGTGACGGTCCGTCGCGTCTGGTCGAGTCCGACCGAGTGGAGGGTCTCCAGGGTTTCCATCAGCTTGACGACCTTCTCTGGGGTCGCCCGTTCGATCTGGCTGCGGATGACGTCGGAGTTGGAGATGATCCCGACGAGGTTACCGGCGTCGTCGACGACGGGCAGCTTCCGGATCCCCGACCGCAGTATCACCCTGGCTGCGTCGGTGACTTTCATATCGGGGTGGGCGACGATGAGGTCCGTCACCATCACCTTGAAGATCGGTTCGTCGTCGTCAGCGAGCAGGAGGTCCCGTGCGCTGACAAAGCCCTCGACGCGACGGCGATCACACACCGGGAACCCGTTGTGATCGTCGCTATCGGCGATCCGCTGGGCGACGTCTCTGACCACCGCGTCGGGTGAGACGGTCGCCACGTCCCGCGTCATGTACTCTTCGACCCGTGGCTTGCCGTCCTCTGAGCCCTGTTGCATACCCTCCAATACCTCACCGTCCGAGAAAAACCCTCTCACGGGCGGTCGCCCTCCTCGACGCCGGTACTGAACAGGAGTTCGCTCGTCCGGCTGTACGCACTCACCGGCGTGCCCGGCCGGCTCCGGATCGCCTCGAAAAACCGGTGTGTGATCACCTCCTCGACGACGCTTCGCAACGAGTCGGCTTCCGAGCCGTCGGTCCCCGCGAGCATCCCGATCTCGAGTTGGCCACCGGCCATGTCGGCGTGCCCCCCCGCACTCCCGATCGGATCGTAGGCGTCACGCAGGACCGCTCCGAGGTCGACGTCACTCGCCTGCGAGCGTGCCGAGACGAACACCATCTCCTCGAGGAAGCCGAAGACGAGCGTCGTGTCGATCCCCTCCATCGTGAGCAACCGCTCTGCAGCCTGGGGTAACGCGTCCCGGTTCGTGATCCGGCCGGCGCTTGCGGCGACGACCGACCCCTCACGCGTTCGGTTCTTGATCGCCCTCGCGACCGTGTCGTAGGTCTCCCCGTCGACCGTCGGCGTTTCGATCCGCTCTAGGACATCGGAATCGACGTGGGCAAGCAAGTCCGCGGCGGCCTCGAAGTCCGTCGAGGAGACCTCCCGTGTAAAGCCGTCCGTGTCGACGCGGATACCGTAGAGCAACGCCGTCGCCGTCTGTGCGTCGAGGTCGACCCCGAACCGCTGTAGGTAGCCGGTGAGCATCGTACTCGTCGCACCGACTCCCGCCCTGAGGTCGACGAACTCCCCCGGAACGGGGCCACGGGGCGGGTGGTGATCGATGACGACGTCGACGTGGAGGTCCTCGGGAAGTCCGTCGTTTATTCCGGGTCTGGAGTGATCGACCAGCGCGAACGCCGCAAACTCCTCCAGGCCCGCGTCGTACTCGAGGTGACGGAGGTCCAGGTCGAGCAGGTTCACCATCGCGCGGTTTTTCTGGTGGGAGATCTCCCCGAAGTAACAGGCCTCGGCCTCGAGACCGACGGTCTCTGCGACGTCGACGAGTGCGACGGCGCTCGCGAGCGCATCCGGGTCCGGGTTGTCGTGGGTGACGACCGCGAGTTTCCCGTCGATCGTCGAGAGCCGTCGTCGCAACGCCAGTGCCTTCTGTGCGCTCTCGCCGACCGTCCACTCGAAGGCGACGTCGCGGACTGTCCCCCGTGAGTCGACGACGTGGTCGGCGACTGTCTCGATCTCCCGGCGGTCGGCCGGCGTGGCGTCGAACGTGAGGGTGGCCACGACGGGTGCCGACGGAAACCGCTCGCGGACCCGTTCGATCGTCCGGCGGTTCCGGGAGGGGGAGTCGCCGGCGACGAACACGACCGCCGGCGACTCGAGGTCCTCGAGGGTGGCCGGGTCGGTCGGGTCCCCTTCCAGGGCCTCGATCCCGTCCTCTCTGAGCGACTCGAGGACGTCCGGGTCGTCGTCGACGACGACGATCCCCTCCTCGGGGAGTCGGTCGACGATCCGCCTGCCGGCGGATCCACAGCCGAGGACGAGCCGTGAACTCATACCGCGGTTTGCGACCCGGAACGCTAAAAAGTACCGGACCTGGCGGGGACGCCGGTCAGGCGATGAGCGCCGTCGCCGCACTCGTCGCGGCGTCGGCGATCGGTCCGAAGCCGGGTAAGACGGCGACGGTCATCACGGCGGCGAAGACGATCGCGGCGTAGAGTCCGACCGGCTGGGAGAGCCCCTCCCGTCCTGGGACGGGATCTTCGATCCAGACGGCCTTGACCAGCCGCGAGTAGTAATACAGCGAGAGTGCACTGTTTACCACGAGCGCCGCGGCGACGGCGATCATCGCGGTCGAACCGACGCTGAGCGCGCCGGTAAAGAGGAAGTACTTGCTCCAGAAGCCGCCGAAAGGTGGGATGCCGGCGAGGCTGAACATGAACACGGCGAGTGCACTGCAGGCGATCGGTGCCTGGGTGGCGAGGCCGTTGTAGTCCTCGAAAGTCCGGCCGACGCCCCAGTACTCGGCGAGCCCGACGAACAGGAACGCACCCGTGTTCATGAAGCCGTAGACGAGCAGGTGCATCATCGCCGCGCTCATCACGAGTTCGCTACCGCCGGGTCCGACGAAGCCGGCCAGGCCGATCAGCGCATAGCCGGCGTGGCCGATCGACGAATAGGCGAGCATCCGTTTGACGTTCTCCTGGACGGCAGCGGCGAAGTTCCCGACCGTCATCGTGACGATCGCGAGGACGACGAAGACCGTCGCCCAGTCGATCCCCATCGGCGCGAGGTCGCCGATCGGCAACGCCGTCGTGAACACCCGGAAGGCGATGACGAAGCCGGCCGCCTTCGACGCCGAGGAGAGAAACGCCGCGACCGGCGCTGGTGCACCTTCGTAGGCCTCGGGTGCCCAGAAGTGGAAGGGGACGCTCGCGGTCTTGAACGCGAAACCGCCGATCAACATCAGGACGCCGAGCCCGAGCAGGCCGCTGTAGGGCTCTGCGTCACCGGCAGCGATGACCTCGGCGATCGCCTCGAGTTGCAGGTGGCCGGTCGCCCCGTAGACGAGGCTGATGCCGTAGACCATGACCGCCGAGGACAGCGCGCCGACCAGGAAGTACTTCAGCCCGCCCTCGACGCTACCGCGGTTGTCCTTCAAGATCGCGACCAGCGCGTACGACGGGAGGCTCGCGAGCTCTAAGGCGATGAAGATGGTGACGAGGCTGTTGGCGGCGGCCATCGTCGCCATCCCGGTCGCCGCGAGCAAGACGAGCGAATAGTAGGAGGCGAAGTAGGCGTGATCGTGCATGTAGTCGTAGCTCGCGACGGCGACCATCGCGGTGACGACGGCGACGACGACCATGAAAAAGAGCGCCATCTCGTCTATGACGAACTGGCCGGGATCGCCGAAGATGTGGAACTCACCGCGGCCGCCCTCACCCGTCGGTGTGCCGACGCCGGCGAGCAGGTACCAGACGGCGACGGCGAGCGCCGCGAGCGAGCCGACCGTCGCGGTTCCCGCGATCAGCGGCCGGTTCGTCTTCCGTGGGTTGACAGCGTCGACGACGAACAGGAGTAAGGCGGTTACGGCGAGGACCAGCGCGGGTCCGAGTGCTGCCCAGTCCGGCAGTGCGATCGGTTCCATCACAGTTCACCTCCGAGGATCGGGTCGACAGCGTCACGGATCATATCGAAGATCAGTTCGGGAGCGACGCCGAGTGCGATGATCAATCCGAGCAGGACGAACATCGGCGCGACGTCGTGGAAGGGGGCGCGGGTCACCTCGTAGTCGGTCTCCAAGCGGTAGGGACCGAAGAGGGTCCGTTGCATCGCAAAGAGCAGGTAGCCCGCGACGATGACGATGCCGAACATCGCCAGTGCGGTGAAGATCGGGGCGTACTCGAGCATCTCGGAGCCGAAAGCGCCGAAGAAGATGAAATACTCCGCGGCGAAGCCGCTCATTAGCGGCAGGCCCATGTAACCGAAAGCACCGGCGATGAGGATGCCAACGGCGACGGGCATCTTATCCGCCATCCCGGACATGTCGGTGACCATCCGGGTGTGGGTGGCGTTGTAGATTACGCCGACGGCCATGAACATAAGCCCCGAGATGAGTCCGTGAGAGACCATCTGGAAGGTCGCCCCGCCGACGCCGTACTGGGTGTAGGCGATCAGGCCGAGGATGACGTAGCCCATCGACGACACAGAGGAGTAGGCGACGATTCGCTTGAGGTCCGTCTGTGCGAGTGCGAGCATTGCGCCGTAGATGACGCTGATCACCGCGATCGCGGCGATCGGGATCGCGAACGTCGAGACGACGTCGCTCGGGAACATCGTGAAGTTAAATCGCAACAGTGCGTAGGTCCCCATCTTCAACAGGACGCCAGCCAGCAACACCGACGCGGGGGTCGGTGCCTCGACGTGGGCGTCGGGCAGCCACGTGTGGAACGGGACGACGGGGACTTTCACGGCGAAGCCGACGAACATCGCCACGAAGACGACCGAGGTGAGCGTGGTGCCGGCGATGCCGGCGAACTCACCGGGACCGCCGTCGAGCATTGCCTCGGTGATCTCCGGCAGGGCGAAGCTCGTGACGGCGTCACCGAGCCCGACGACGAGCGCGATAAACGCACCGAACATCACGAGCGACGCCACGTTCGTGTAGACGAAGAACTTGATCGCGGCGTACTTGCGGCGTGGGCCACCCCAGACGCCGATCAGCAGGTACATCGGGATCAGGACTGCCTCCCAGAAGATAAACCACAGGAAGAAATCGAGCGCGACGAAGACGCCGATCAGGTTCGCCTCGATGAACAACACGAGCCCGTAGAACTGTGCTTCGCGGTCGTCGATCGGTGTCCAGGAGCTCACGATCGCGAGCGACGTCAGGACCGTGGTCAGGACGACGAGCGGCAGGGAGATGCCGTCGAGCCCGACGAACCACGAGATCGTGTACTCACCGAGCGTGATCCACTCGAACCGTGACTCGAAGGCCAGCGTGCCCTCGAGTAAGGCGTTGCCGCTGCCGTCGAAGGCCGTGAACATCCACAGACTCACTGCTGCGGGGATCAGGCTGATGGCGAAAGCCAGCTTGCCGGCGATGCGATTCGGCGCGAGGAACGTCACCAGCGCGCCGACCAACGTGACTGCGATGAGTGTCTCGATAATCATAGGAACCACCCGCCGTGGAGGCCGAAGACGAGCAACAGGGCGAGGAACCCGAGCATGATCAACGCCGCGTAGTTGGTCACGACGCCCGTCTGGAGGCGTTTGACTCCGCCGCCACCGAAGAGACTCACACTCGAGACGCCGTTGACCACGCCGTCGATGACGCCCTGGTCGAACCGATCCGCGCCTCGAGCCACCGGCAGCGTGAGATTCCGGGCGAGCCAGACCTGATACTCGTCCTGATAGTAGTTGTTCCGGAGGACGCCGTAGACCGAACCGAGTTTCTCGGTGTGGCGAACCGGTTCGGGGCCGCTGTAGAGGACGTACGCGGTGAGCGCGCCGGCGACGGCCAGTCCGAGCCCGAGCCCGGCGGCGATCAGCAGCGTCGCCTGTTCGGAGACGATCTCACCGGCGGGGTAGCCGATCGTCTCGGTGTAGGCCGTGTAGGTCAGCCCATCTACGACGCCGTACTCGCCGTCGAGCCAGAACTCGAGGTAGGTGATATCCATCCCGGTGAGCTTCGCGATGGGGGCGAGGTTGGCGACGCCGGCGACGAGTGCGAGCACGCCGAGGGTCGCAAGCGGGAACGTGACGCTCGGGCCGACCGGATGTGGGTCCGCTGCGGCCTCGCTTCGTGGCTCACCGTGGAAAGTCAGGATGACCATCCGGAAGGTGTACAGGCCGGTGAAGAAGACGGCCAGAAGCGCCATGGCGTAGGCCACCCCGAAGACGGGGTCCTCGAGGCCGAGGACGAAGGCGTCATAGAGGATCTCGTCTTTGGACCAAAAGCCCGAGAACGGAATGATCCCCGCGAGCGCGAGCGCACCGGCGAGGAAGGTGTAGTAGGTGACGGGTGCTTTGTCCTTCAGGCCACCCATCTTCCACATGTCCTGTTCGTGGTGCATGAGGATGATGACGGCACCCGCACCGAGGAACAGCAGCGCCTTGAAGAAGGCGTGGTTCATGAGGTGGAAGACGCCGGCGACGTAGCCGCCGACGCCGAGCCCGAGCATCATGTAGCCGTACTGGCTGATGGTCGAGTACGCGAGCACCTGTTTGATGTCGTCTTTGACGACGCCCATCGTCGCGGCGAACAGGGCGGTGAAGCCACCGACGAACGCGATGATCGCGAGTGCGGTCGGGCTCAGTGCGTAGTAGCCGAACATCCGGGCGACCAGGTAGACACCGGCGGCGACCATCGTCGCGGCGTGGATGAGAGCCGAAACCGTGGTCGGACCTTCCATCGCGTCGGGCAGCCAGGTGTGAAGTGGGAACTGTGCGGATTTCCCGATCACGCCGCCGAGTACCAGCAGGCCGGTGATCGTGACCCAGGTTTCAGCACCGAAGCCAAAGAGCGTCTCTTCGCCGTCGATTGCGTCTGCGGCGGCGTCGACGAACGACTCCGGTCCGGCGAACTGCAGCGTGCCAAAGGTCGCGGCGATGGCGACGACGCCCAGCAGGAAGAAGTAGTCACCGAAGCGGGTGACCAGGAACGCCTTCTTCGCCGCCGAGGGCGCGGACTCGGTTCGAAACCAGAAGCCGATCAGCAGGTACGAACACAGGCCGACGAGCTCGAAGAACATGAACGCCATCAGCAGGTTGTCCGCGAAGACGAACGCGAGCATGCTGAACGTAAAGAGGCCGAGCTCGGCGTAGTATCGCGGCAGGCCCGTCTCGCCCTCGGCGTTCATGTAGCCGAGGCTGAAGACGTGGACCAGCAGGGCGATCAGCGAGACGATTACGAGCATCAGCGTCGAGAGCGGATCGAGCAAGATACCGAAGGTGAACTCGATTCCCTGCACGCCCGCCTCACTCGTTGGGTCGCCGACGGCCCACTCATAGAGCGTCTCGTGGTAGGTTTCACCGCCCGCGACGGTCACGAACGCCCACAGCGAGAAGACGAGCGAGGCCGCGGTCGCGGCGATACCCGCGAGCGCACCCTTCTTTGGCATGTACTTGCCAAAGGCCAGCGCGATCACGAACGCCGCAAGCGGGAACAGTGCGATCGCCGGAGCGAATTCGAACGCAGTTGCCATCTATTTACCACCTCATCGTCGATGGGACGGTCACGTCCACGTCCCGGAAGTTCCGATACAACACCAGGATGATCCCGAGGCCGACGGCGACCTCCGCGGCGGCGAGGGCCATCGCAAACAGCGCGAAGACCTGCCCCGTGAGGTTGCCGTGATAGAACGCGAATGCGATCAGGTTGATCGTCGCCGCGTTGAGCATGAGTTCGACCGACATCAGGAACATCAGTGCGTTCCGTCTCGTCAGAACACCGAAAAGACCGATACAGAACAGGGCAAGCGAGAGCAAGACGTAGTACTCGACGGGAACGGTCACGCCCGCTCACCCCCCTCGGTCGTATCGTCGGTCCCGCCGTCGGTCGCCGCGCCGCCGGGAGTCCCCGCCGGGCCGGACGAACTCGAGGCCGCGGTGCTCGAGAGTGCGGTGACGGTTTCGCCCGCTTCCTCGCGTTTTGCGAGGACGAGGGCGGCGTCGAGAGCGGCGTCTAGGACGATCGCGGCGAGCAAGAACGCGGCGAGGAACCGTTCGGTGTCGGCGAGTCCCTCCGACTGCAGTGGCGTCATGTCGAAGAGTGCGTAGCCGATCTCGGCGGTGATCGACGTCTCCGGGAACCCTTCCATCCCGGTGAAGCTCGTGTTCAGGACGATGAGTCCCATCATCGCGAACAACGCGACGGCGATGATCCCCGGGAGGAGGTCGGATCCCAGCCGTAACTTCGGACCTGTCGTCATGTCTGTACCACCTCTTCTCGCTCCTCCGGTTGGGTGAGCATCACGGCGAACGTGATGAGGACGAGTACCCCGCCGACGTAGACGAGAATCTGCATCATGGCGACGAACTCCGCCGCGAGCATGATGTAGTGGACCGCGACGCTCAGCAGGGCCACACCCAGCATGAGCGCCGAATGCCACGGGTCCTGGAGGAGCACGACGGCGATCGCACTGCCCAGGGTGACCGCAGCGAACAGCGCGAACGCGATCAGCTCGGATGTCATGTGTTGTAATCGTATCTCGTAAGCCCTCTCTCGGGACGGACGGGCAGTCCGTTCACTGGTAATCGACCTCCCCATCACCGTCGCCGAGCCACGCGCTCCTGTCGGGTTCGCGTGACTCGACCGGGTCTATGTCCTTGTACCACGGGACAGAGCGCAGTTGCTCTTTGTTGTAGACGAGGTCGGCTTTGGTGTCGCCGGTGAACTCGAAGTTCTGTGTCAACACGATGGCTTCGGTCGGACAGACCTCCTCGCAGAGCCGACAGTAGATACACTGTCCGATGTGGAGGTTGTACTGCTCGCCGTTTCGCTTGTCGTCCATCACGATCTGTATCGTATCGTTCGGACAGACCTTCTCACACTGGCGACACCAGATACACCGTTCCTGGCTGAACTTGTGAACGCCACGGAACCGCGGCGAGACGTTGGGTGCTTCGTCCGGATACTCGACGGTAAACGTCGAGCCGTCCAGCGCGTGTTTCATCGTCGTTGCCATGGATTTGAGTAGTCCGATCATGATTTTAGCCCCACAGTCCGGGTGATTCGATCAGCGCCACGATTACCGCGGTGAGCACGAGGTTGGCAAACGAAAGGACGAGCATGCCCTTCCAGCCGATCTCGATGAGCTGGTCGATCCGTACCCGCGGCAGCGCAGAACGCAGCCACTGGGTGAGCAAGAACACCGCCCAGATCTTGATGATAAACCAGACGATGCCCGGCAGGACGGGTCCGGCCGGCCCACCGAGGAAGATCGTCGCGATGATCGCCCCCCCGAGGAAGATGTGGAGGAACTCCCCGAGGTAGATCAGGACGAAGTACACAGAGGAGTACTCGGTCTGATAGCCGGCGACGATCTCGGTCGGTGCCTCCGGCGTGTCGAAGGGGTTCCGACCGACTTCGGCGAAGTTCGCCGCGAGAAAGAGCACGAACGCGAACGGGTTCACGAGCGCGTACCAGGCCGGGATCGTCACGCCGGCGATGGTAAACAGTGGTTCGGACTGGGCGGCGACGATCTCGCTCAACTGGAGCGTGCCGGCGAAAAGCACTACGGACATCCCGGTGACGACCAGCGGGATCTCATAGGCGATGTTCTGTGCGATCGCGCGCAGTCCACCGAGAAGCGAGTACTTGTTCGCCGAGGCGTAGCCGGCCATCACGAGCCCGATACTCGCGATACCGGCGACCGCGAAGACGTACACCAGCCCGACCTCCGGATCGGCGAGTTGGACGCCGGATCCCATCGGGATCACGGCGAAACCGAGCATCGCCGACCCCGCGACGACGATCGGCGCGAGGTCGTAGGCCGGCCGGTCGGCGTTCTCGGGGATGATCATCTCCTTTGCGAGCAGTCGGACGGCGTCGGCGACGATGATGAACAGCCCCCACGGACCGACGCGGTTGACCGCGATCCGGTCGGTGAACGCCGCGGTGATCTTTCGTTTCGCCCACGGGCCTGCGACGCCGGTCATCGCGAGCATCAGGTTGCCGACGATGAACGCGGCGATAAAGGCCGCGAGCAGTTCACCCGCCATCCCGAACCCACCGAGACCGGTGAGATCGGAGATCCGCTCGGGTAACAGGTAGGTGTCGCCCGCTTCCAGCGGAACCTCCATCACCGGTCCACCTCCCCGAGCACGATATCCAGGCTACCGAGCGAGGCGATCAGATCCGGGATGTATTCGCCCTGGGCCATCTCCGCGAGAGTCGAGAGGTTGTGGAAACACGGGCTGCGGATCTTGAAGCGAGCGGGCGTGTCCGTCCCGTCTGCGCGCATGTAGATCCCGAGTTCCCCTTTCGCCGCCTCGACGGCCCGGTAGACCTCGGTGTCCGCATCGGGTTTGAGCGTTCGCGGGACGTTTGCCTGGATCTCCCGGTCGTCTTCGGGCCACTCCTCGAGAACGTCGATACACTGCTCTATGATCTTCGCGCTCTCTTTTACCTCCTGCATCCGCACGAGCACGCGCGAGTAGTTGTCCATCCCGTCCTCGGTGACGACGTTCCACTCGAGTTCGGGGTAGTAGCCGTAGGGGTCGTCCCGTCGGAGGTCGTAGTCGACGCCCGACCCGCGGGCGACGGGGCCCGTACAGCCGTACTGTTTGGCGACCTCGGGCTCTAGGATGCCGGTGTCGACACACCGGACCTGGAAGATTTCGTTTGCCGTGATGAGGTTGTGATACTCCTCGGCTTTGGCCGGGAGGTCATCGAGGAACTCACGGGTCTTCTCGAAGAATTCCTCCCGTGGTTCCGGCAGGTCCCAGGCGACCCCGCCGAGCCGGAAGTAGTTAAACATCAGCCGTTGGCCGGTGAGGTCCTCTAGGATGTCCTGGACGACCTCCCGGTCCCGGAAGGCGTACTGGAAGACGGCGGTGAAGTCCCCGAAGACGTCGAGTGCGAACGTCCCGAGTGCGAGCATGTGTGCGGCGATCCGACACAGCTCCGCGGACATCGTCCGGATGACCTGTGCGTACTCGGGAACCTCGATGTCCGCTAAGTCCTCTGCGGCACGCGCGTAGGCCCACTCGTTTAGCAGGCCGGCGGAGACGTAGTCCCACCGGTCGGGGTAGGGCATGATCTGGTGGCGATAGGTCCCCGACTGGCACATCTGCTCTTCACAGCGGTGCAGATAGCCGATGTCGGGGTCGACGTCGACGACGGTCTCGCCGTCGAGGACCGCCTTCACGTGGAGCACGCCGTGGGTCGCCGGGTGGTGTGGACCGATGTTCAGGAACATCGTGTCCGACTCGGTGTCGTGGTGGTCCGGCTGGACCGGGTTCTCGTGTTCGGAGAGGGTAACCACCTGTGGCTGTTCCTGGTCGTACTCGAGGCTCAGGGGGTGGCCCTGCCAGGTGTCGGGAAGCAGGATACGCCGGAGGTCGGGGTGGTCGTCGTACTCGATCCCGACGAGGTCGTAGGCCTCCCGTTCGTGCCAGTCCGCGGTCCGGAAGACGGGCGCTGCGCTCTGGCTTACCGGCTCGTCGACGGCGGTCGGGACGACGACGCTCACCTCCTGGGTCGGGTCGGCGTACTTTTTGAGGTGGTAGATCGACTCGTAGCGGTTCTCGTATTGCTGGGCGGTGAGACAGGAGAGGTGATCGAAGCCGGCCTCATCGCGGAGGTCCGTGAGGACCTCCTGGACCTGATCGGGCCGGACGACAAAGCCCGGTGCATTGACGTGGTCCTCACGGTCGAGTGCGCGGTCACCGATCAGGGTCTCGAGGTCGTCTTCGCTTACCTCGAGGCCGTTCTCGAGTCCCGTGCTCATGGTGAATCGGCCCAGTTATACCGCATGACGAGGTCCTCTTCGTCGATCCGGTCGGCGAGTTGCTGTACCAGTTCGTCCCGTGGCAGGTCCCCGAACTCCTCGAGTTCGTAGGGTTTGACCACGACCGGCGAGGATTCGCCGTTTTTGATCCGTTCTTGGAGTTTGGCGACGCCGTAGACCAGCGCCTCGGGGCGTGGTGGACAGCCCGGGACGTGGATGTCGACCGGGATGATCTCTTCGGCCCCTTTCACGACGTTGTATCCCTCCTGGAAGGGGCCGCCGGAGATCGTACACGACCCCATCCCGACGACGAACTTGGGTTCGGGCATCTGGTCGTAGACGCGTTTCATCCGGGGGCCGAACTTCGAGACGATCGTCCCGGGGACGATGATGACGTCGGCCTGGCGGGGGGACGCTCGAGGCACGCCCGCGCCAAAGCGATCCAGGTCGTGTTTGATCGCGTAGGTGTGGATCATCTCGATGCTACAGCAGGCGATCCCGAACTGTAACATGAACATCGACGAGCCCCTGACCCAGTTCATGAACTCGTCGAACTTGGTGAGGATAAACGGTGATGCTCCGAACGCCTCCCGGAGTTTGGAGTTGAACCGGTCGTCCATCCCCTCGCCCATCCGGGCGTCCCGGGTATCTGTCGACGGTGCTGCGGTTTCGTACGTTTTCTGGCGTGGTTCGTTGCTCATGGTCGATCAACCTCGGCTCCGACCTGCCCTGGGTTCTGTGCCCACTCGACTGCACCCTTGCGCCACGCCCACGCGAGTCCGACGAAGAGGATGGCGACGAACAACAACATCGGGCCGAGTGCGTGAACCAGGGAGATCTCCTCCGACACGACGGCCTCCCGGTAGACGACCGCCCACGGGAAAAGCAGGACAGTCTCGATGTCGAAGACGACGAACAAGAGCGCAACCATATAATACTGGATGTTAAACCGAATGCGCGTCCCGCCGGTCGGCACCTCCCCACTCTCGTAGGTGGCGCGTTTACTCGTTTCGGGGACGCTCGGTCGCAGGAGATACGACACCGCCATCATACCAAGCGGGATCAGTAACCCCACGAACGCGAGTGCCCCGACGGCTATCCATTGATTCATCTCCGTACCGTCTGGAGGTTGGCAACGCTCCCATATAAGGGTTGATTCTTCGCTTTTCGTACGGTTTCGACGAGTTCAAACTCCGTAGATGGAAAATACCTCCACGGAGAGTGGCCATTCGTGAAAATCGTTTACATGATTTTTCATATTACAGGTCGTTTAACCCCCGAAAGACGAAATCCGGTGACCGAGTGGATCGAACGGCCGAGTTATTCACCCGAGAACTCGAGGGTCCCCCGGTCGTGGAGCTCCCGGGAGACGTCGCCGACCTCGCCTTTCAGCCTCCCGTGGTACTCGAGCAACCGTTCGCGGACCGTCTCGTGTTCTCGAGCGAGGATCTGGGCGGCGGAGAGTGCGGCGTTGAACGATTTGCCGGCGTCGACGGCGACGATCGGTGCGCCCGTCGGCATCCCGATCACCGAATCGACCGATTTCTCCTGGACGGGGACGCCGATGACGGGAAGCGGGTAGGCGATCGACGCCGTCATGTTCGGCAAGTCGGCGGACTTCCCGCCCGCGCCCGCGATGATGACGTCGAGACCCCGATCCTCGGCGGTCTCGGCGTAGGCGTACATCAACTCCGGGGTGCGGTGAGCGGAGGTGACGTACGTCTCGAAGGTAAAGCGGGCCTCCGGCGGGGCTTCGAACTCGGTCTGCTCTTCGAACCCGAGTTCGTCGACGAACGCATCGTAGGCTCCCCGGCGGCGACCGCCGGTCAGCATCGTCTCGAGGTCCGAATCACTCCCCATGACGATGCCGACGTCGGGGGTTTCCCCGGCGGGGAGGTCCATCTCCGCTTCACTGTGCAACCGATCGATCAGGTCTGAAACGCTGTCTGTCATCGTTTAGCGAAAGGTCGTCGCGTTTTCGAGTTCGCGTGCGGTCTCGAGGAGGTCCTCGCGGCGCTCGCCCTCGCGGGCGGTGACGGTGAGATGGCCCATCTTCCGCAGCGGGCGGGCCTCGCGTTTGCCGTACCAGTGGAGGTGTGCCCGTGGGGTCTCGAGGATCCGCTCGACGTTCGAGAGCCGTGCCTCCCGGTTCTCCTCGACGTCGCCTAACAAATTCTTGCTCACGGTGGGCGCACGGAGTTCGGTCGATCCGAGCGGCCACCCGAGGACCGCCCGGACGTGGGATTCGAACTGGGAGACGACCGCACCTTCGATCGTCCAGTGGCCGGAGTTGTGCGGGCGTGGTGCGATCTCGTTGAGCAGGATCTCCCCGTCGGGTGTTTCGAAGAACTCGATCCCGTAGACCCCACGGCCCTCCATGAGCTCGAGGACGTCCGTCGCGACCGACCGTGTCCGGGCCGTCGCCTCGTCATCCGATCGTGCGGGAACGATCGTCTCCCGGAGGATCTCCGCTTCGTGGACGTTCTCCCCGATGGGGTAGGTCGCGGTCTCGCCGTCGCCGTTGACCGCGATGGCGGACACTTCGCGTGTAAAGTCGACGAACGCCTCGACCATCGCGGGGCCGGCGACGGCCTCGAGGGCCTCTTCGGCCTCGTCGGGCGATTCGACGGGGACGTTCCCGCGGCCGTCGTAGCCGCCCGTGCGGGCTTTGAGCATCACGGGCGCGCCGTAGTCGTCGATCGCTTCCCGGACGTCCTCGGCGTCCTCGACCGCCCGGAAGGGGGGAACGGGGACGCCGGCGTCCTCGAGTGCCCGTTTCTGGTGGAGTTTGTCGTGGATCAACTCGAGGGTCTCCGGCCGTGGGTGGACGGGGACGCCCGTCGCCTCGTGGACCCGACCCAGGGCCTCCTGGTCTGCCAGTTCGATCTCGAAGGTGAGCACGTCGACGCGGGTTGCGAGCTCGCGGATGGCCGCTTCGTCGTCGAAGCCGGCGACGATCTGGTCACGACAGACCGCCGACGCGGGACACTCCGGCGTCGGGTCGAGGACGATCACCTCGACGCCGAGCGGTCCCGCCGCTTCGGCGAGCATCCGGCCGAGTTGTCCCCCACCGACCACGCCGAGCGTCGGTCCCGGTGTCTCGAGTGCCGTCATTTGCCGGCGCTTCTGTTCGCCGGCGCTTAAGGGTTCTCACTCGGGGAGGACACGACCGTGTGTATCGAACCGATTAAGTGAACAGTCCCTGCCCGAAGACGATGACTGTGACGTTGTTCGCGAAGACGAGCAGTCCGACCGCGACGAGCAAGCCGAGGTAGATCTCGACCGACAGCATCACCATCCCGCGGTAGGTCCGTGGGGTCAGACGGACGAGTTCGAACAGGACGTAAAAGAGCAACGCGACGACGGTTCCCACGCCGATGTGGAAGACGACGATGACCCCGAGTGACTGGCCGAACAGCCACGACATGAGCGGGTTCGACTCGTGTTCTATGCCGACGACCGCCGTTGCGTACATCGAGGTGAGCAGATTGACAGCTAACAGGAGAAACAGGGCAACGACTGCCCAATCCCAGTATTCGTCGATCCGTCGGTTGTATGGGGCGTTCGGTTCCATGTTCCGGTTTCGGCGTCGAAACGCTGTCTTTCCCCGTCCCGTTTCCGACGCCGACGACGTACCCCACTATCTAGCTACCTTATAAATGAACCTTCCGGCTGCGATCACCGTTCTCCGGGACAGCCCTCAGCGGAGTTGACTCGCGGGTGACTGACGCCCCTCACTGTTTCAACCGGATGATAAGCGAGTTGCAGTAGGGTCGGTACGCGCCAGTCAGGACGAAGACGCCGATGGCGATGACGAACACGAGCGCACTGAACGCGCCGACGAAAAACAGTTCCGCGGTCGTCATGTGCATATCAAAGCCCGTGAATACGCCGACGAACGCCGCGAGCAGTCCGGCGATCCCGAACATCACGAGCGGGATCAGGAGGAGGATCTCGACCCCCGAGGGTTCCTCGATCACCGTTGGGGCCGGCGGTTTCTTCTCGACGAAGTGGACGTTCGATCCCGGGTTCCGCTCGGACCCGTAGAGGTGTTTGACCCGCTCCCACTGGTCGGGGTAGGTCCGGTGGACCGACGGTGAGTACAAGACGAGTTCGTCGTACTGATCGGTGAGGATCCGAAACTCCCGACTCGTGCCGTCGTGGAGCCCCCGGACGATCCTCACTCCGACGTCGTCGACGAGGATGTCCGCCTCCATCTTTTGCTCTCCGAAACGGACCTCGACGTCCGGGAACGACCGTGACAACCGGTCGTACACCGCGTCCTCGAGACGGGGCGTCGTCCGGTACGTCCAGGTGCCGAGCGCGGCGGCTACGTGGGATGCGCGTATCCGTGCCGCCCCGTCGCTGGGTGTCGACGCCATGGCTGACTTTCCCCCATCAGTCGAAAAGGGAAACCTCCGTTATAAATACTGCTGTGACACCGTACTACGGGTACTCCAGGCCCTCGAGGCGGTCGGTGAGCCCCGCGTCGTCGAAGGTCGGGTCGGTCGCCGCCGCGCCGTAGGTCGATTCGGGGTACTCGGTTCGCCTCACGCGAGGGACGACCAGTTCCGTCGGCGCGGTCCCGGTCACGAGCGAGGGGACCGCCCGTCCGAGGACGGCGAGCGCGATCGGGGCGACGTCGGGGACCGTGAGTCGGTCGACGTCCTCGGTCGCCCTGAAGCCGGGGCCGGTCCCGAGAAACAGCCCCTCCGGATCGCGCCCGTAGCCGGTTACCGGCACGAACGAGCGCGGGGACGGGCGCGTCGAGGCGACGTTTCCCGTCCCGGCCGTCGAGTACAGGACGTCCGGGGCGGTCTCGAGGAACGGGCCGTCGTAGACGCGCTCGCGCCGACGGACGAAGCCGAAGGCGGGGTCGCCGTCCGGGGTCTCCGCCCGGGCGAGGATCTCGAGCAGTTCCTCGCGGGCGTTCTCGTAGGAGTGTATAGAGACGATCCCGTCGGGGTCCCGGTCGACGAGGTTGAGCCGGACGCCGTCCCGGTCCGGCGGGGCGTAAGCGAGCGACCCGGCCCAGTCGAACGGGTCGTGGGAGTCCACGGTCGGGGCGTCCGGGCGGAGCCTCGCGGCGAGCGACTCGAGGCCGGCCCCGAGACGGCGAACCGGGGCCAGGACCCACTCGAGTGTGGGCGGGCGGTCGTTCCCGTGTGTCGGCTGTCGCTCGCCGACGCCTCGGCGCTCGAGAAAGCCCACCTCACACAGCAGTTCGTTGACGTGAACCCGGTAGCCGGAGACGGGCCGGGTCCCGTAGGGCGAACAGACGACGACGTTCGTTCCCGCCCCGACGGCCGCTAACACGTCGTCGACGAACCGATCGACGGCCTCGTACACCCCACGGAGGTCACCGGCCGTGTCGATCCCCCACGCGGTCGGGTCCGTCGCTCCGACCCGACAGAGCCCGAACTCCCACTCGGCGGTCTCGAGGAGGGTGAGAAACGCCCGGCGTCGCTGGTCTATGACATCGACGGGGTCGAGACGACGGTCCACATCCGCCGGGGTCGGCGAGAGGACGTACTCCTCGCCGAGCGTCTCCGAGATCCCCGCACGGACTCCCCGTGGATGGGCCGGCTCGTCCTCGAGTGCCGGCTCCCCGGGGACGAGCGTGCCCTCGAGTGGATCGGCGGGGTGAGAGAGCGGGACCGAGAGGACGACCGAGGGGACGCCCAGCGTCGAGAGGTAGTCCCAGAGGGCGGGCCGGCGGACGTCGATCCGCGACAGCGGGGTCCGATCGCCGGGGTACCCCTCGAAGGCGGGTGCGCCGTAGACGCCGTGGTGGCTCGGGTCGGTCCCGGTGTAGAGCGACGGCCAGACGCTTTCGGGCCGTGGCGGGTGTGGCGACTCGAGGGGCGTCTCGACGCCGCGTTC
>LKNC01000167.1 GCA_001564255.1 Natrialbaceae archaeon Tc-Br11_E2g1 | reverse complement strand
GTGTTGATTTGTTGGCCGCCACGCTGACCGCCCAGAGCGTCCATGTAGGCCGATGGTCGCGGTCATCGTGACAGACCATACTACAACCACCACGAAGAAAAATATTCGCCAACCATAGTGAAAGTGGTCGTTGAATCAGTACTAACTACTACTACATCTTACTGAATTTCGTAACAGTTACACAACCCCGTGTCGAGCACGTTCACACCCACCGACACCCTGCCAGCGTCAATCGAAGTATTGACCGGACTGGTCGGCCTCTGACCGGTATGAAACGGGAAACCGCAATCGGCGTCGACGTCGGCGGCACGTTCACCGACGTGGCGCTGTCGGTCGACGATCGACTCGTCACTGCCAAGGTCCCCTCGACGACCGACGACCAGAGCGTCGGCGTTCTGGAAGGGATCGCGAAAGCCTGTGAGCAGGCGGGAATCGACCCGAGCGAACTCGAGGAGTTCGCCCACGCGATGACCGTCTCGGTCAACGCCCTCCTCGAGCGCGGTGGTGCGAAAACGGCCCTCGTGACGACAGAGGGATTCCGGGACGTCCTCGAGATCGGCCGGCAGGCCCGCCCCGACCTCTACGACCTCGAGGCCGAGAAGCCCGAACCGCTCGTCCCCCGGCGGCGACGGTTCGGACTCGAGGAACGAACCACGGCCGCGGGCGTCGAGACGCCGGTTGATCCCGCGGAGGTGCGCGACCTCGCTGGAACCCTCAGGGAGGAAGGAGTCGAGGCCGTCGCCGTCTCCATGCTGCACGCCTACGCCGACCCAGAAAACGAACGGGTCGTCGCCGAGACCCTCCGTGGGGAACTCGACGTCCCCGTCTCCGCCTCCCACGAGGTGCTCGCGGAGTTTCGCGAGTACGAGCGCACGTCGACGACGGCCGCCGACGCCTACGTCCGCCCGGCGATCGACAACTACGTCGGCCGGCTGGTCGAGGAAAGCGAGTCCGAGGGGATTCCCAGGCCCCAGATCATGCAGGCAAACGGCGGCATCGCCGACCCCGAGACGGTCCGTGAACACGCCGTGACGACGACGCTTTCGGGCCCTGCAGCCGGCGTCGTCGGTGCCGCGGCAACCGTCGACGACGACGACGTCGCGGGACTCGTGACCTTCGACATGGGCGGGACCTCGAGTGACGTCAGCCTCGTCCGCGACGGGGAAGCCGAACGGACGACCGATTCGGAGATCGCGGGCGTCCCGATCCGCACGCCGATGGTCGACGTCAACACCGTCGGTGCGGGTGGCGGCTCGATCGCCTGGGTCGACGCCGGCGGCGCACTCCGGGTCGGCCCCCAGTCGTCGGGTTCTCAGCCCGGCCCCGCCTGTTACGGCCGCGGGGGCACCGACGCGACCGTCACCGACGCCAACGTCGTGCTGGGCTACATCGGCCCCGAAACCGCGCTGGGCGGCGAGATGACCCTCGACGTCGAGGCTGCAGCGGAGGCCCTCGAGGCCCTGGCCGAGGAGGCGGGTCTCGAGGACGCACTCGAGGCCGCCCAGGGCGTCTACCGCGTGGCGAACGCGACGATGACCCGCACGATCCGCTCGGTGACCGTCGAACGCGGCCACGACCCCCGTGAGTTCGCACTGGTCGCCTTCGGCGGCGCGGGTCCGATGCACGCCGCGGCGCTGGCGGACGCTCTCGAGGTCGACCGCGTGGTCGTTCCGCGACCCGGCGGCGTCCTCTCCGCCTTTGGTCTGCTCGCCGCGGACGAGAGCTACGACGCGGTTCGGACCGTTGGGGTCGAACCGGGTTCGGCCGATCGGGAACGTCTCGAGGACGTCTACGCCGACCTCGTCGCCGACGTGCTCGCGGACGCCTCCGACCGCGACGCCGCGGTCGTTTCCCGCGCCGCGGACTGTCGGTACGCCGGTCAGAGCTTCGAGATCACCGTCCCCGTCGACGGGCGCTTCGACGCGGAGGCCGTCGCCGCCCGGTTCCACGAGGCCCACGAACAGGCCTACGGCTACCGGATGGACGAGGGGATCGAGGTCGTCAACCTGCGGGCGACGGCCACGGTGGAAGGTGTCGAGCCGGTCGTCCGTCACGAGGGCGACGGTGACGCCCTGCTTGGATCCCGGGAGGCGTACTTCCCCGGAGCCGGCGCACGCGAGACGACCGTCTACGACCGCGACCGCTTAGAGCCCGGAACGACGATCTCCGGCCCGGCAGTGCTCGAACAGGCCGAGAGTACGACCGTCGTCCCGCCGACGTGGGCGGGCGACATCTTGGACGATGGAACCCTCGTGATGACCCGAGAGGGGGTGGACAACTGATGACGACCGAAACCGACGGAATCGACCCGATCACACTCGAGGTACTGCGAAACCAGTTCGAGAGCGCCGCAGAGGAGATGGGCCAGACCCTGATCCGTGGGGCGTACTCGCCGAACATCAAGGAACGCCGGGACTGTTCGACGGCGCTGTTCGACGCCGAGGGGCGGATGATCGCCCAGGCCGAACACATCCCGGTCCACCTGGGTGCGATGCCCGAAGCGGTCGACGCCGTCACAGCGTTCGACCCCAAACCCGGGGACGTCTTCATCCTCAACGACCCCTTCAGGGGTGGCACTCACCTGCCCGACGTGACGATGGTCTCGACGCTCGCCCCCGACGGCGAGGTCGTCGGCTACGCCGTCTCGAGGGCCCACCACGCCGACGTCGGCGGGATGACCCCCGGCAGTATGCCCGCCGGCGCACGCGAGATCTACCAGGAGGGCCTTCGACTGCCGCCGATCCGCCTCGTCGAGGGCGGCGAGATCCGCGAGGACGTCTACTCACTCGTGCTCGCGAACGTCCGCAACCCCGGAGAACGAAAGGCCGACCTCCGGGCCCAACTCGCGGCGAACGAACGCGCCGAAGCCAGACTAGAATCGCTGTTCGACGAACACGGCCGCGAGACGGTCCTCGCCGGCTTCGACGCCGTCATCGATTATTCCCACGACCGGATCGTCACCGAGATCGGGGAGCTTCCCGATGGCACCTACGAGGCGACGGACGTCCTCGAGGGCGACGGGGTAACCGACGAGGACGTCGAGATCACCGTTTCGGTGACCGTCGAGGGTGATTCGATCGACGTCGACTTTTCCGGGACCGGCGACCAGCTCGAGGGGAACTTAAACGCGCCAATGGCGGTCGCCAAATCGGCCGTCTACTTCGTCGTCCGGTGTGTCACCGACCCCGAGATCCCGCCGAACCACGGCTGTTACGAGCCGGTTTCGGTCGAGGCTCCCGAAGGGTCGATGCTCAACCCCGAGCCGCCGGCGGCGGTCGTCGGCGGCAACGTCGAGACCAGCCAGCGCGTCACCGACGTCGTCTTCACGGCGCTCGCGACGGCCGCACCAGACCGCGTCCCCGCCCAGGGCCAGGGCACGATGAACAACCTGACCATCGGCGCACGCGACGGCTCCTTTACCTACTACGAGACCATCGCCGGCGGCTTCGGCGCTCGCGCGGAGAAAGACGGCATGGACGGCGTCCAGGTCGGGATGACCAACACGCTCAACACCCCCGTCGAGTCCATCGAGACGGAGTACCCCCTGCGGGTCGAACGCTACGCCTTCCGCGAGGGCAGTGGTGGGGACGGCACCCAGCGCGGCGGCCTCGGCCTCGAGCGCACCGTCACCGTCGAGACCGACGCCACGGTCTCTCTCTTGACCGAACGACGCCGCCACGCCCCGAGAGGCGTCGCCGGCGGGGCGGACGGCCAGCCCGGCGAGAACCTGATCGACGGCGAGTCGGTGGCGGCGAAGACCACCGTTGACGTCGAGGAAGGGACGACGGTCACCGTCCGCACGCCCGGCGGCGGCGGTCACGGCGACCCCGACGAACGTGACCCGGAGGCCATCGAGGCCGACCGCGCTGACGGCAAGTGCGAGGACCGATGAGCGAGGACCGCGAGTGGCGACGACATCTCTACACCTGGTCATGGTCCAGTCAACGATTCCGTCGACGAAACCGCCGGGAGAACGCGTTTCGAGTCCCCCTCCCAGCAACTCGGGGGTTGAATGAATTATGACCAGGTGTATCGGCCTCGTCGTTCCCTCCTCGAACACCACGGCCGAAATCGAGTTCCGCCAGCAGGTCCCCGAGGGGACCTCGATCCACGCCGGCCGGATGGCCTTAGAGTCCGTCACCGTCGACGAACTCGACGCGATGAGTTCCGACGCGGCCAGGGCCGCCGAACTGCTCGGCCACGCCGCCGTCGACGCCGTCTTCGTCTCCTGTACGAACTACCGCTCGATGGCCGCGATCGAGCGCCTCGAGGCCGACCTCGGCGTTCCCGTGATCACGAGCAACGGTGCGACGCTGTGGGACGTCTGTCGGGTGGCCGGCCTCGAGGTCGACGGGCCCGGGGCGGTGTTCGACCTCGAGGGATAAGTGAGACGTCGGTGGTCTCGAGATCTTATGAGGAACGCGAGCACTCGTTCAGGGTCTTCTAGTTCCGACGAGCCGTCGCCGCGATCGTCAGTGTCCATACTGATTGTTCATCGTCACGATAGTTAGAAGTGTCCTGTGGGGTTTTCTCGAGATAACTCCGGTTACGTGTCGACGGCCTCGAGGATCCGGTCGGCGAGTTCTCGGGCGGCACGGACGTGTTCGTCGGCGTCGTCGTCACCGGTTCCGTCGACGTGCGCTAAGAGCTCGACCACGTGAGTCACGCGCGTTTCGATCACCGACGTCTCGACGTTCGCGTAGACCAGGTCGCTCACGACCGCCTCGGCCTCGCCGATCCACCGACTGGCCTCGCGTTCGACGGGCAGCGACTGGGTCGCCTCGAGGTGTTCGTGGAGTTTTGCGACTAGTTCCTCGACGGACTGTGTCATGCCCGTGGTAGGGCGTCCGACAGGATAAACGAACGGTCGGGCGGGAAATATTCGTTCTCTCCCGTCGGTCCCGTCCGGCGTTTTCGCGGTATCCGTCCCTAATTGCGGCTGTGTGACACCGTGTGACCGTAGAAAACCGAGTGTGTATACCAATACAGGAATTACCTCCCGAATCTGTATGCTACTGAGCGTTTGGCCCAAAATGCTAAGCTACGTGGCTGTGAAGCGCAGGTCATGTCTCGAGGCAAAAATAACCTAACACGTGACATCACCCGTGGAAAGGGGGATCTCACACAGAACATCACCCGTGGAAAGGCACTCAGTGAGGACGAGATCAGGGACGTCCTCAAGGACAACATCCGACAGATCATGGACTCCTCGGGCGCTGCGATGCGAATCCTTGACACGGAGTTCAACGTCGTTCTCGAGAACGATCGGATGAGGGAGATGGGGGGGATCGAAGCCGAGGGGCAATACGGGACCAAATGCTACGACCAGTTCTGTAACGACAAGGTATGCGGAACGGGCAACTGTACACTCAAACAGATCGTCGACGAGGGACAAGCGGAAATCCGCGTCGAAGTCGAAAAGGAGAGTTACGACGGGCGAGTGATCCCGACGGAACTGGTGGTAAAGCCGATCCACGACGAGCACGGGAACGTCGTCGGGATCAGCGAGACGTTTCGGGATATCTCGAGGCTCAAGGGGGCGACCGGGAGTATCAAATCCTCGATCGACGACCTGAAACAGTCCTCGAGAAACGTCGCGGCAACGTCACAGGAGATCAGTTCGCTTGCAGACGAGCAAACCGACTCGATCAACGAGGTCTCGAGTGAGGTGTCCTCGCTCAGTGCAACGGTCGAGGAGATCGCGGCGACCGCCGACGAGGTAAGCGACGTCAGCGAACGGGCCCGCGGGATGGCAAACGAGGGTGAGCAAGAAGCGGAAACCACGATCGACGTCATGGGAGAGATCGAGACGTCCCAGTCGGAGGTCATGGAGGAGGTCTCGGCCCTCCAGAAAAACATCCAGGAGATCGACGAACTCGTGGCAGTGATAAACGACATCGCCGATCAGACGAACTTACTCGCACTGAATGCCTCGATCGAGGCCGCACGGGCAGGTGAGGCGGGTGACGGGTTCGCCGTCGTCGCCAACGAGGTCAAGTCCTTAGCCGAGGAATCCCAACAACGGGCGGGTGAGATCGAGGGCATCGTTACGGATATCCGTGATAACACGGACGGGACTGTCGAGAGCCTCGAAGAGACGACCGAGGTGATCCGGGACGGCGTCGGTCGGGCACGGGGCTCCGGGGAAACCTTCCAGGAGATCGCAGCCGTCGTCGAGGAGGCCTACCAGGGCGTCCAGGGGGTCGCCGAAGCCACCGACGACCAGGCGGCAAGCAGCGAAGAGATCGCTTCGATGGTAGACGAGGCCGCCGATAACTTCGAAGACGTCGCGAGCATGTCCGAGGAGATCGCCGCCGCGAACGAAGAACAGACGACTCGT
>LKNC01000166.1 GCA_001564255.1 Natrialbaceae archaeon Tc-Br11_E2g1 | reverse complement strand
CGGCTACGATCTGTTAGCGCAACCCGACGGCACGGAGAAACGCTACTACTGGGCGGACCTGCCGGCGGCGGTGGTCGTCGTCGCCCGGATCGGGGACGACCTCCTGTTCGTCGAACAGTACCGCCCGACGATCCGGGAGACGAACCTCGAGCTCCCCGCCGGAATCGTCGAGGAGGGTGAATCGTACACGACCGCCGGGGCCCGCGAACTCGAGGAGGAAACCGGTTTTCGGCCCTCGAGTACCGCCCTCATCCAGGAGTACGCCGTCGCGACGGGTGTACTGCGCCATCGGCGGGGGATCGTCTACGCCGAGGGTCTCGAACCCGGCGAGCGCGAACTCGACAGTAACGAGTTCCTCGAGGTGCGGACGGTACCGGTCGAGGACGCACTCGAGCGTGCCCGCGAGGAGCCGGCGAACGACGCGAGCATAAACGGGCTGTTGCTCGCCAAAGAGGACGGGCTGTTGTGACGTCTCCCGGCACGAACGGCGCGGGATCGGTCTCGAGAACGCTGACGACACCCCCTCTCCCGGCCGTCGGGGAGAGACGGGGTTTCCTCGAGGCCAACTTTCTTCTCACACCGTGGTAAACTTTGACGGCGAGCATGGATCACGACCTGATCGACGACGTCGTACACGAACCGTCACGGGAGTTCGTCGAGTCGACGAACGTCTACGAGTTCATGGAGACCTACGGTGTCGACGACTACGACGAACTGATCGAACGCACCACGACCGACCGCGGTGACGGGGAAAGCGGCGTCGAGTGGTTCTGGGACGAGCTGGTCGACTACCTCGGGATCGACTTTTACGAACCCTACGACGGGATACGCGAGGACAGCGACGGGCCACAGTTCTCCGAGTGGTACCCCGGCGGCGAGATCAACATCGCCCACAACGTGCTCGACCGCCACGCCGACCTCGAGGCCGAAACCCGGAACAAAGTCGCCACGATCTGGGAGGGCGAAGACGGCGAGGTTCGGGAAGTGACCTACCACGAACTGCACCGCGGGTCGAACAGGGTAGCGAACGCCTTGGAGGAACGCGGGATCGGGACGGGCGACACCGTCGGCCTCTACATGCCGATGGTCCCGGAGGTCGTCTCGATCCTCTATGGGTGTTTCAAGGTCGGCGCGATCGCCGTCCCCATCTTCTCCGGCTTCGGGGTCGAGGCGACGGCCACCCGGATCGAAGACAGCGAGTGCTCCGTCCTCTTTACCGGCGACGGCTTCTACCGCCGGGGGAGTCCGATCACCCTCAAAGACGCCGCCGACGAGGCCATCGAGGAAGCCGGTCACGTCGAGCACACGATCGTTTTCGATCGCCTGGGGGCCAGCGACGACGGCTCCGAAGTCGACGTTCCCTGGACGGGGCGTGACGAGTGGTGGGCGGACGCGGTGAAATCCCAGGACGACGACTACGAGACCAAGTCCCTCCCCTCCGATCAGGAGTCGATGTTGCTCTATTCGTCGGGGACGACGGGCAAGCCAAAGGGGATCGTCCACACCCACGCTGGCGTCCAGATGCAGTGTGGCAAGGAACTGCACTTCGGCTTCGACGTCAAACCCGCCGATCGGTTCTTCTGGGTCAGCGATATCGGCTGGATGATGGGCCCGTGGACGCTCATCGGCAACCACACCTTCGGCGGGACGGTCTTCATGTACGAAGGTGCGCCGGATTACCCCGGGCCGGATCGGTTCTGGGAGATGATCGACCGCCACTCGATCACGCAGTTTGGCATCTCGCCGACGGCGATCCGCGCCCTGCGAAAGCACGGAGACGAACTGCTCGAGGGCCACGATCTGTCCTCGCTTCGGGTTCTCGGCTCGACGGGTGAGCCGTGGGATCCCGAATCCTGGCAGTGGTTCTACGAGAACGTCGGCCGTGGGGAAGCCCCGATCGTCAACATCTCCGGTGGCACCGAGATCTGTGGGTGTTTCCTCATGCCGATGCCGACCCAGCCGCTCAAGCCGTGCACGCTGGGCGGGCCCGGTCTCGGGATGGACATCGACGTCGTCGACCACTCGGGAGAATCGATCAAAGAGGACAACGAGCGGGGGTTCCTCGTCGCGAGGGACTCCTGTCCGTCGATGACCAAGTCGCTGTGGTCGGGTGACGAACGCTACATACGGGAGTACTGGTCGACCTTCGAGGACATGTGGGACCACGGCGACTGGGCCCAAAAGGACGCCGAGGGCTTCTGGTTCCTCCACGGTCGCGCCGACGACGCCCTGAACGTCGCCGGCCGAAAGGTCGGCCCAGCCGAGATCGAAGGCGTGCTCATCGACCACGACGCCGTCAACCAGGCCGCCGCGGTCGGCGTCCCCGACGACACCACGGGCACCGCCGTCGTCGCCTACGTCATCCTCGAGGACGGCGAGGGCGAATCCGACGGTCTCAAAGACGAACTGCGCGCCCGGATCGGCGAGGAACACGGCAAACCGTTCCGTCCACGGGAGATCCTGTTCGTCGAGGAGTTCCCCAAAACCCAGTCAGGAAAGATCATCCGCCGGGCGATCGAGGCCGCCTACACCGGCGAGGACCTCGGTGACCTCTCGAGTCTCGAAAACCCCGAGTCCCTCGAGGCCCTCGAGGAGGCCCGGTAACCGGCTTCCCGAACGGGGATAGCCGGTGTGGAGACGGCCCTCGAGGCGATCGGGCACCCGTTCGTAGATCACGTCGGCTCGATAGACCGGACACGCGACTTCGCAGTCAGCGAGACGGCGATATCACGCCTTGCGTGTAAAGCGGGTAGAAGCGATACCGCTGGTGTCCGTCCCAGAACCCGATCAGCCCCGCCCGGCGACCTCACGGAACTGGTCATAGTGGTCCGTTAGGAACGGGCCGACCGCACAGGCGATCGCCTCCCCGAGTGCACGGGTCCGATCGGTTCCCCCACCCGTGAGGACGCCGATTGCCCCCTCCTTCTCCGCGACGTCCACGGTCCCGACCAACTCGTCGATCACGGGACCGAGCTCCTCGCCGGCCTCGACCCGAGTCGCGACCACCGCCGGGAGCCGGACCGACGGCCCGCTCCCGACCTCGGTCCGGTCGCCGTCGGTCACTGCCGCCCACATGATCAGGTACAGCCCGGGCGCCGAATCGAGGGTCGTGACCCCGCCCTCGAGGCCGACCCCGAGGTCTGCGTCCTCGGTCGCCTCGAGTGCCCGCCGAGCGCGGGTTTTGGCTCCCGTGATCGTTTCGGCTGTCGACCGTGGCTGTTCGGCGACCCCGGAGTCGACCGGGGCGGTGAGTGTCGATGGCTCGTACTCTTCGAGTGCCCGTTCGACCGCCTCGAGTTTGGCCGGGTTCGTGGTGCCGACTGCGAGCCGGAGTCCCATGTTCTGTGGCTACCTCGGACGTTCGACGGGGTATACTCTGCGGTCGATCGTCCCCTCGAGCGCGGCCAGAAAACCTAACTTGAATGTTTTGGTCTATCATGCCAGATACGTCGAATAGCCAGTTTACCGGCGCGGTCGGATCCAAACTCCGAAACTCTTAAATGCAGAGTATCAGAACAGGGGTAGTAACGAATCCGCCCGGGCTTTTGTGATAGTTCGGTCGGTGAGCGTTTGCACTCGTATGACAAATACCACATCCACCACCAGAGTACGACGTAGCGAGCGACGGACGAGCGAAAAGCAGGCCGAGACGGAAACCGAAGACAGTAGCCTGGCCTGTCCGGAGTGTCACGGCAACCTCATTGTCGACGACGAACACGGCGAGACGGTCTGTGAGGACTGTGGGCTGGTCGTCGAGGAGGACTCGGTCGACCGTGGCCCCGAGTGGCGTGCCTTCGACGCCGCCGAGAAAAACGAGAAGTCCCGCGTCGGCGCGCCGACGACGAACACGATGCACGACAAGGGCCTCTCGACGAACATCGACTGGCGGAACAAAGACGCCTACGGCAACTCGCTTGACTCCCGCCAGCGCGAGAAGATGCAGCGACTGCGCAAGTGGAACGAGCGATTCCGCACGCGCGACTCCAAAGAGCGCAACCTCAAGCAGGCACTCGGTGAGATAGACCGAATGGCCAGCGCGGTCGGCCTCCCCAACAACGTCCGGGAGACCGCGAGCGTGATCTACCGCCGTGCGCTCAACGAGGACCTGCTGCCCGGGCGCTCGATCGAGGGCGTCTCCACGTCCTGTGTCTACGCCGCCGCCCGCCAGGCCGGCGTCCCCCGCAGCCTAGACGAGATCGCCGACGTCTCCCGCGTCGAGAAAAACGAGATCGCCCGCACCTACCGCTACGTGGTCCGGGAACTCGGCTTGGAGGTCCAGCCCGCCGACCCCGAGAGCTACGTCCCCCGCTTTGCGTCGGGTCTCGAGCTCTCCGACGAGGCCGAACACCGCGCGCGCGCACTGCTCCAGAACGCAAAGGAAAAGGGGGGTCACTCTGGCAAATCGCCAGTCGGCCTCGCCGCCGCCGCGGTCTACGCCGCCGCCTTGCTGACCAACGAGAAGACCACCCAGGCCGCCGTAAGCGAGGTCGCTGACATCTCCGAAGTCACCATCCGCAACCGGTACCACGAACTGCTCGAGGCCGAGGAGTCCCTCGGCCTGGCCTGACCGGTTCGTTCGACTCACTGTCGTTAAGGCGACCGCCGGCTGGCGATCGTGAGACGGGGCACGCCCCGGCGGTGCTCACTCGTCGCGGTTGCGTATCGGCGTCATCCCTGGCCGACCATCTGCTCTTCGTCGTCCCACTCGCGCTCGCGGAGTTCGTACTTCTGGATCTTTCCGGTCGCGGTCTTGGGCAGTTCGTCGACGAACTCGACGCGACGGACGATCTTGTAGCCGGCCAGTCGCTCCCGGGTAAACTTCGTCAGTTCGTCCTCGGAGACCGGTGGGTTCTCCGGGTCGTCGTTTGCGGGCACGACGAACGCCTTGGGCGTCTCGCCCCACTCCTCGCTCGGCGAGGGGATGACGGCGACGTCGCCGACGGCCTCGTGGTCGAACAGCGTGTCCTCGAGTTCGATACTCGAGATGTTCTCGCCGCCGGAGATGATGATGTCCTTGCTTCGGTCCTGGATGGAGATCATGCCGTCCCCGTTGACGACGGCGAGGTCGCCGGTGTGGAACCAGCCCTCACGCCGGCCGCTGAAAGCCTCCTCGGTCTCCTCGGGTTTCTCCCAGTAGCCCTCCATGACCTGGTTGCCCTTGACGACGATCTCGCCGATGGTCTCGTCGTCCCACGGGACGACCTCGCCGTCCTCGTCGACGACGTCGACGACGGTTCCCAGAGGCGCGATGCCCTGGCGCTTTTTCAGCGCGAAGCGTTCGTCGCTGTCCTCGTCGATCAGGCGACGGGTCGCGGAGGTGCTGATGAGCGGACCGGTCTCGGTCGCGCCGTAGAGCTGGCGGAAGTGCCAGCCGAAGTCCTCCTCGACCATCTCGATGACGCTTTCGGGTGCGGCGGCACCGGCGGCGGTGACGCGCATCGGGTTGTCGCCCGTGGTCGGGGCGTCGTTGTCCTCGAGATACTCGCCGACCATGCTGAGCACGGTCGGGGCACAACAGAGAAACGAGACGTCCTCCTCGGAGATGTCCTCGAGGACCTGTTCGGGGTCGACACCGCGCGTACAGACGTGTTTGGCACCGATGCCGGTAATGGCGTAGATGTGACCCCAGCCGTTGACGTGGAACATCGGCAGGGTCCAGAGGTAAACGTCGTCGTCGGAGATTTCGTGGTGGATCGTCACGAGCTTTGCGTGCAGCGACTCGGTGCGGTGGGTTCGCATGACGCCTTTCGGATCGCCCGTGGTCCCCGAGGTGTAGTTGATCGTGATGATGTCGTCCTCGCTCATCTCGGGACGCTCGTAGTCGGGCTCGGTCTCCTCGAGAACGTCGTCGAAGTCCTCCCAGTCGCCCTCGACTGCGTCGGCGTCGTTCGTGATGAACGTCTCGGTGGGAACCTCCTCGCGGATCTGTTCGATCTTCTCGGCGTACTCGTAGTCCGCGTAGATCGCTTTGACGTTGGCGTCGTTGAGCAGATAGACGTAGTCGTCGGGGGTCAGCCGGTAGTTAAGCGGCGTGTGGATCGCCCCGAGTTGCATGATCCCGTAGGCCGCCTCGAGTTGGTAGTGGGTGTTGGGGGCGAGTACGGCGACGGGGTCGCCTTTCTCGATACCTCGCTCCGCCAGCGCCGCCGACATCCGGTCTGCACGGTCACCGAGTTCCTCGTAGGTGAACCGCTCGCCGGTCGTCGCGACGATGGCCTCTTCGTCGGCATAATATTTGCGTGCCCGGTCAAGGAAATCGGTTACCAGGAGTGGAACTTCCATACGGCCGTATTTCATCGGTAGTCCTTGATACTTTTTGCGGATCGTTCGACTACGACCATT
>LKNC01000165.1 GCA_001564255.1 Natrialbaceae archaeon Tc-Br11_E2g1 | reverse complement strand
TGTCCAGCAGCTATTGGAGGGCAATCACCACTTTCGTGCCGAGACGACGTACCGAACGCTGGATAACGAACTTCGTCACGAACGAATCGAAGTTACCGTTCCACAGACTGCGAGCGATGATTTCTCGCGAGTGCTGGTCGCAAGCATCGACGTGACGGACTCGAAAACCTACGAACGTCGACTCGAGGCACACAACCGCACCCTCGAGCGCCTGGCCGGCATCATCTCCCACGACCTCAAGACGCCGCTGTCGACTGCCGAAAAGACGACGACACTGCTACGCATGGAGCTAGGTGAGGCCGACTCGGACGTGTTACAGACGGTCGACGATCTAGAACAGATCCATCATCGGCTGCGGGAGTTCACCGAGTATCTGCCCCGGTTTGCCCGCGAGAGTACGAACGTCGAACAGACGACCGAGTGTGATCTTGCGACCGTCGCCGAGGAAGCCTGGAACGTCGTCGACACGCACTCACTCGAACTCGTCGTCGAGAGTACGGTACCTGTCGACGCTGATCCGAGTCGGCTCCAGCAGGTGTTCGAAAACCTGTTTCAGAACGTCGTTGACCACGGTGTCGAAGCTGTCCTTGAGAGCGACCTCGGCGGAGTACACAGTTCAACTGCAACGACAGTCCACGTCGGGTCCACTGCTGATGGATTCTTCGTCGCTGATGACGGCCCCGGAATACAGACTTCTGCAGTCGATGAAATGTTCGATTACGGGATGGGAACGGGCGATGGGTCGGGTTTTGGGTTGGCGATTGTTCGAACGATTATCGAAGCTCACGGCTGGACCATTGCGGTGGCCGAGAGCGAAACTGGCGGTGCCCGATTTGATGTTATCACGACGCATACCAACGCATGATGGTATTTGAAATATGTATTAGACGAGTGATTGAATGTTCATGCTAGCTGATCGTCGGTATCACTTACTAAAAGCATCTTGCGATAAACTTGCTACCAGAGGTGTCCTATCCGATGAGCGGAGGTAGCGCCGTCGAGGACGTCACAAAATTCCTTGAGTATCCCGTAGACATCTTGTTGGTTGACGATGACGAACAGTGGGCTCGCGTCACTGCTCGACTCCTCGAAGCCGCCGAACCGGCGTTCGATGTTACGATAGCCAATAGCTACACCGAAGGGAAACGCCTGTTCGAGAGGCATAATCCAGACTGTGTTCTCTGTGATTACCAACTCGGTGATGATACCGGACTAACTCTCCTCGAGGACGTTCGTAAGACCGATTCAGATCTGCCGTTCTTGCTCATCACAGGCCGAGGCGATGAGGTCCTTGCCAGTGAAGCCATCGGGAGGGGTGTCTCCGATTACCTTCCCAAGGATCACGACGACGAGCAGGCAACGGTACTGGCCAACCGCCTCCGAACCATTGTCAGTTCGTATCGGGCCAGCCAGCAACTCGAGCGCGAGCGTAGCGGAAAAGCAGCTGCCGTAGATGTGCTCACAGCGACAGCAACCGCATCTGACGTTCTCGACCAGTTCTGTCGGTTACTAATCGAAGAGCACGGGTATGCTGGGGCGTGGATCGGAACGGCGACGGCGTCTGGTCCCATGGTTCCACAGGCAGCCGTTGGATGTGATGATTACCTCACGAGCGTCATTGCGGGAAACGGTCCCGATTCGCAGGAGCAGGATCCAGCGGTTGCTGCACTCGAGTCGGGTGAGGTGGTTGCCACATCATTCGTCGATTCGAACGCGACAGAGACCACCAGCGACTACCAACAGATTGCTCTGAAACATGGATTCAACAGTGCTGTCGGCGTTCCCATCTCTTACGATGGGGTTCAGTTCGGTGTGCTTGGAGTCTATACGTCTGAACCGACAATCACCAGCCAGGAACGAATCCTGCTCCAGGAGTTTGCAGAAGTGATCGGATACGCCCGGCAACGAACTGAGTGGAAACAGTCGCTGCTCACGTCTCGCCCAGTCTCAATTGACGTCACGATCACCGATGAAGAGATTCCTCTCGTCCAGTTAGCTCGCGCTGTGGCAGTTTCGGCCGAAATTGCTGTGTTATCGGTCCTGGAGCGCACCGACGGCCAGACGCTATACCTGGCTCGTATCAAAGGTGTGCGCCCCGGCGAACTCGAGTCTGCTGTCGGTTCCTGCGACGGACTCGAACTTCTCGAATGGACGCGTGAATCAGACACGATCCGTTGTGACCTACTTGCATCACCACCCACACCCGAAACGTCGCTCACTGAGGCTGGTGTGAGGTATCACAGTACCAGTGTTTCTACTGAGCAAACCATCCTTTCTGGAAGCGTTCCAGAACCGGGTTCTATCCCGAGCATTGTCGACTCTCTCGAGGAAATCTACGACGACGTAACTGCCTCGATTGCCTGGTCTGGGACCGAATCAGAGACCCAGTCCCTTGAGTCGACCGCTGAGGTTCTCGAACCGCTTACCGACCGTCAGCAGGAGGTCCTCCGGCACGCGTTCTACGATGGCTACTTCGAGATTCCGCGTGGCTCGAGTGCAACAGAGCTCTCGGATCACCTTGACATTGCTCGAGCTACGTTCACCCAACATCTCCGGGCCGGACAGCGAAAAATCCTAGAGCAGTTGTTGTAAGTCCACGATATGGTCTCAGCGGCGTTTGATACTATTCGGTAGGGAATCAGGACCGACCCAGTGGTGCTGCCTCTTCGAGTTCAATCATATCTCTGGTAGAACTCCTCCTGAATCAACAGCACCAGTAATTTCCTGACCAAAATAGTATGACATCTAGTAGTTTGTAGAAATCTCCATCCCGGACTTGTGAACGTCAGGGACACTGATTTGGTATATCAGTATGCGGTTTATTTCCGGCCCTGTCCCCCGAGCGACTACTCCGTCAAACGTCGACTGCAGGGGCGAAGCCCCCTCCGGCGACGGGTTCGACCCTGCCGATCAGCCTCGACAAAGCACTACTCGAGACCCGCTGCCGGCGAAACCAGTACGTTAAACTCGGTTCACGTTCGAATCCCGGTATGGCCCAGGAACTCGATCACGAATGCCCGGTCTGTGGCGGCGAGCGAACGTTCTATCGAGCTGCGAGCACCACGGTTCACCTCGGCGAGAAGGTCAAGTGGCACTGCCCGGACTGTGAGTACGGGTTCGTCCGGATCGACGGCATCGACTCGAGTGAGACCCCCGCCTGAACGGCACGCCGACGCCCGGCCCTGTCAATACGGCACACTCACTCTGGGTTCGAACGAGCACCTATCGAATCGACTGTAAGTCAACACACACCACACCCTACAGCCGTTGCTCAACGAGTTGTGTTACCGAATCACGCAGACTCGGTGGACGGTGGCTCAACCGCCGAACTGGACCCGTCCGGTTATCGGTCGGGAGTCGTGTCGTCCCCGATCGGGACGTCGTCAGGTCCCTCGGGTCCGCTGTCACCGGTGGCCGACCTCCCTTCCGTCGACGCCACTGTACGTGCGTTTGTCCACACGGGTAAACCCTATAGTGCGATACCAAATTTTCGAGCGCCGGCCAACGCCGGCGGGGAAGATTTGACGGGGTTCTCCGGATGTCGGGTCGAATCCGGCGTCGGTGTCAGAACGGGAACAGCGACTCGGCCTCGAGATCACGCTCTAAGAGTTCGATCTCGTGGCCGTCGGGGTCTTTCGTGAACGCGTACATGTCGTCGTTGCTCCCGGGGTCGCGGTACTCCTCGGCCTCCCGGATCACGAGTTGCTCCCAGTCTTCCCCGAGGTCGTCGACGCGGACACAGAGATGTCCCCAGGCGTCGCCAAAGTCGTAGCTGCGGCCGTCGTAGTTGTACGTGAGTTCGACGGCCATCGCCTCCTCGCCCGCCTCCTCGGGTTTCATGAAGTAGTTCGCAAAGGAGTCGGCCTCCCACCGGCCGGTGTGTTCGTAGCCGAACTTGCGGGTCCAAAAGCCGATGGCCTCGTCGGCGTCCTCGACGCGGATCATCGTGTGATCGAGCGACCACGTCGTGTGATCGGGGTCACGCTGAACGAGTTCGATCTCGTGGCCGTCGGGGTCTTTGACGAACGCATACCGGCCGCCACAGGCTTCGGGGTCGCGGTAATCCTCGACGCCACCATCGATTAGCTGTTGGTAGTGGCCCTCGAGTTCGCCCTCCGGAACTCGCACCGCGACGTGTCCCCAGGCGTCGCCCATCTCGAGGTCGCCACCCTCGTTGTGGGTGAGCTCGAGGAACGCCTCCTCCTCGCCCATCTTCTCCGGGCCGAGATAAACGATGGTGAACCCGTCGCCCTCGTAGCGGTCTTTCTCCTCGTAATCGAGGTGTTCGCCGTACCACTCGAGGGAAGTCTCGAGGTTTTCGACACGCAGCATGACGTGATCGAGCGTACCCTGCATGGGCGGGAGGTCGGCGGCTGGCGCCAAAAGGCTAGCGAAGCCAGCAGTCTCGTAACCGCCTCGAGGCGGCTACAGCCGCGAACGGATCGTCTCGGCGGTCTTTTCACCGATCCCCGAGACGTTCCGGAGTTCCTCGAGGCTGGCCTTCCGGACGTTCTCCACGCTGCCAAAGCGTCCGAGCAGGCGGTTGCGCGTCTCGGGGCCAACCCCGGGGACGTCGTCGAGGACCGTCGAGACGTCGTCTCTGATCGTCCGGTGGTACTGGACCGCAAAGCGGTGGGCCTCGTCGCGCACCCGCTGGAGGAGGTGGAGGTGAGGGGCGTCACTCGGCCAGGAGAAGTCGCGGTCGGGCGTGATGACTCGTTCTTCGGCTTTCGCAAGCGCGACGGCGGGAATCTCCCACCCGACCTCGGCGAGGGCCTCGCGAGCGGCCTCGAGTTGGCCCTCGCCGCCGTCGATCAGGAGTAAGTCGGGGTCGGGGCGGTCGTCTCTCCGCTCGACCGCGCGGCGGGCACGCCACTCGATCAGCCGCCGCATGTTCTCGTAGTCGTCGTTGATTTCAGTGAGTTTCTTCCGGCGGTAGTCCGCCGTTTCGGCACTGCCGTCGACGAACGTGACGTTGCTCCCCACCGCGGCGGTCCCGCCCGCGTGGCTCACGTCGAAGCCCTCGATCCGCCGGGCGACCTCGAGGCCGAGTGCGTCGGCGACGGCCCCATACTCGTCGTTCCTGCCGACCGTCCGCCGGGCGTTTTTCAGCGCCAGATCGACGAGTGTGGCCTCCCGGCCGGCTCCGGGGACGCGCACGGAGACGCCCTCGGCGGCCAGCCACGCCTCGAGTTCGTCGTCGCCGTGGCGTTCGGGGATCAAGAGGGCGTCGGGCAGGGTCCGTTCGGCGTAGTACTGGACGATGAACGCGGCGAGGACGGCGGGGACGCCGTCGCTGGGGCCGTCGGGGGCGGCGAGGGTGTGACGATCCCGCTCGACGAGTTTACCCTCTTCCGCACGCAGGCGGGCGACGGTCGCCTCCGCGCCTTCGATCGCCACGCCGAGGACGTCGGTCGTCCGCTCGTCGCCGGGTGACTGGATCGCTTCGCCGCCCTCGCCGTGGAACGCCTCGACTGCCTCGAGGCGGTCCCGGAGGTTCGCCGCGCGTTCGAAACGTTGTGCCTCGGCCGCCGCCTCCATTCGCTCCCGGAGGGGGTCGGCGAGCACGCCCGTCTCACCCTCGAGGAACCGCGTTACCTCCGAGACGTCCTCCCGGTAGGCCTCGAGGGCGATCTCGTCGGTACAGGGGGCGGTACACAGCCCCATCTCGTAGTCGAGACAGGGGCGATCCCGGTTCGCGTACTTGTGGTCTGAACAGCCCCGGATCCCGTAGGTCTCCCGGAGAGCTTTCACCACCGTTTCGACCCGTCCTTTGTCGGTGAAGGGGCCGTAGATCGCCGACTCCCCCGCTTCCTTGGCCTTCCGGCCGTGGGGGTCGCGTGTCACCTCGATGCGCGCCGTCTCGTGGCCCGTCACCTGGACCATCGGGTAGGACTTGTCGTCTTTCAGCCGGACGTTGTAGCGGGGGGCGTGGCGTTTGATCAGGTTCGCCTCGAGGAGGAGTGCCTGCGTTTCGGTGTCCGTGACGGCGATCTCGAGGTCGTCGGCCCGATCGACCATCCGCCCGATACGGGCACTGCGCGGGTCGGCGTACGATCGCACCCGCGAGCGCAGGTCGACGGCCTTGCCGACGTACAGCGTCGTTCCGTCCTCCTGGAACTGGTAGACGCCGGGCTCACGGGGGAGCGTCCCGGCTCGCTCGCGAACCGCGTCGGCGTTCATCGCCGGCCTCTAGTGAGCCGAGGGGTTTGAGCCTGACTCATCCGCCGGCCGGGGACCGTCCGACTCGGCTGCTGCCCGGTCACTCGAGGCCCTCGCTCCCGTCAGTTCCGGCCGCCCCGTCTCCCCCCGCAGCGATCGGCTCGGGTCCGATTGCCGCCTCGAGGTCGTCCGTCCTTTCGGGAACGGGGCC